>JAKAJY010000047.1 GCA_021824845.1 archaeon | reverse complement strand
AGGTCTGTTGCTATGGAGCCTTCGTATGTTTGAAATGTGATAAGGTTGCCGCTAATTGATGGTCTTGATCCAACTGTGGCAGTATTTGTTCTAATAGAAGTCGTAGTATCAAATGTGAAAATTACATCATCAGATTGGTCGCCATCACCAGTGAGGTCTGTTGCTATGGAGCCTTCGAAGATATGAAATGTGATAAGGTTGCCGCTAATTGATGGATTGGATCCATCCGTGGCAGTATTTGTTATAGTAAAAGTTGCAAGGTCAAATATACGAATTACGTTATCAGATTGGTCACCATCGCCGTTGAGGTCTGTTGCTATGGAGCCTTCGTATGTTTGAAATGTGATAAGGTTGCCGCTAATTGATGGGTCTATTCCAACTGCGCCAGTATTTTGCACAGTGGAGGTTGCAGTGTTGTATATACGAATTACGTTATCAAAATAGTCGCCATCACTGTTGAGGTCTGTCGATATGAGGCCTTCGTTGGTCTGAAATGCTACAATGTTGCCGCTAATTGACGGGTTTACTCCAACTGCGCCAGTATTTATTCTGGTAAAGGTTGCAATGTTGTATAGGCGAATCACAGTATCAGATTGGTCGCCGTCACCGTTGAGGTCTGTTGACATGGAGCCTTCTGGGGTATAAAATGCTACAATGTTGCCGCTAATTGATGGGTTTACTCCAACTGCGCCACCAGTACTGGATATAGTAGAGGTTGCAGTGTTGTATAGGCGAATCACAGTATCATTTATGTCGCCGTCACCGTTGAGGTCTATTGCTATTGAATCTTCGAAGGTCTGAAATGCGACAATGTTGCCGCTAATTGATGGGTTTACTCCAACTGCATCAGTATTTTGCACAGTGGAGGTTGCAGTGTTGTATAGGCGAATCACAGTATCAGATTGGTCGCCGTCACCGTTGAGGTCTGATGAACTTTCAAATTCGCTGGTAGAAAATGCAATAGTGTTGCCGCTAATTGATGGATCGAATCCATCTGCGTTAGTATTTGTTGCTGCAAAAGCGTTCGAACTAAATAAGAATCCAGTTACCGAAATTCCAAAAACTAGTGCAATCAAGTATCCCTTTTCCAAACCAGATTAACGAATCTTTGTGATTTATTTAAACATGATCTATGGTTTTGCAGGATTATTCACATTTTTCCAAATTTGGTATTTTTGTTTTGAGCTAGCTAAGAATTTTCTAAGAAAAAACTAAGCAGAAACTAAATGACAATTCGGATCACACCAACCAAAATAAAAAACAGCACGTACCTGTTGATCCCAAAAAGCATTGTAGACATGGTAGATGTTGACGATACGACAAAATTCTCATTGAAGATAAGACAAAATGGAAAAAGTCAATCTTGGAGTTTTGGATTGAGTAAATCAGAAATTACGATTTGAATCGATTTTGAGTGTGAAAAAGGCCCACTCCGACAGGTGGATCGAAACCCACAGGCTTCGATCCTTTGATTTTTGAAAAATTCTGTATAAATTAGAAAATCTCTTCTCAATTTCTAAAACTATTTTTTAATTGAAACTAAAAATCAGTGAATTTTTCATCGTCAAAGAAAACTTTATGGGCCCAAAGGGCTTCGATCCCTTGGCTCACCGGTTATGAGCCGGTTACTCTACCAAGCTGAGTTATGGGCCCTCAAAAAACAGATTTCTTTTGTGTATAAAAGTTATAGAGATGTGCAGTAGCTTTCGTAGCAGCTATCCAAAAGATGATTCTGTGCATCCAGTGATTTTTCAGCAACTGCCAAAAACTCGTCGTGTCTTTCTTCTGGAATTTGGTCCAGGATTTTTTCCCATGTTGCTGCATGTCTAATGTCTGCTTCCATGTGCAATCTGAAATATTCTGTTGCATCCGGTGTAGTGATGTCATAGAATTTCTCTAGGCCTTCAAGTTTTGTGTGGGAGATTTTTGGGATCTCTTTTTCAAACGCATACATTGCTGTTGCCCCTGCCTCAAGTGAGCTCATCAAGCCAGACAATTCAGATATTGCGTGGTTTGTTTTGTCCAGACCAGTGTATGAGTTGATGTTCTCAACGCCCAAAGATGCTGCAAAGTGAGCCCATGGTTCGATGTGTTCTGCCTCTTCTTGCTGGTTTGCCTTGATTTCACTAATCATGTTTTGTGGTGTAAATTTTGCAACTTCACCAACAAATGATGGGACTGCTTTTACCATTTGGAAATATTCTTTGGAATAACCCGCAAGCATTTCTTTTGATAGTTTGCCATCGCTCCACATTTGATAAAATGGATGCTTTAGCAAGCTTTTCTGCTCAATTAGTTGATCAATTTTTTTTGCAAGAGAATTCATATCAAGTATCAATTTGTGCCAATAAAAAAATCTTTCATGTCCAAAAGATTTTAAGCTCTAGATACGGCGATGCAAACAGGCTCCTGTGGTGTAGTCCGGTCAAGCATGTCGCCCTTTCAAGGCGGAGATCCCGGGTCCAAATCCCGGCGGGAGCACCTACAACTATTAATACTGTAAGTGAAGAGATCGGTCGAGTGTAGCTTTTTGGATCGAAAAAATCTGAAAATCAATCCATTACTTGACACATACAAAGAGT
>JAKAJY010000065.1 GCA_021824845.1 archaeon | reverse complement strand
CATCGCGTTCTCAGATAATGACAGGATTTTCTGTCCAGCCTGAATTGGTTTTGTAGCAAATATTCCTTTCCCCTTTTTATCAGTGTCTTTTATCAACAGATGATTTGGGATCAGCATGGTATGAACTTAGTGAAAAACGAATTATTTAACTCGTATTATTCAACAACCATATTGTGAAGGATCCTAAAGTTGTGCCAGACTCACTAAAGAGCCCAATCAACTACAAATTCATACTTTGTATCATAGTCGGAGTAATCTCAATACATTTAATCATAAACAATTTAGCAGATGAAGAAAATAGTGAATTCTACTCATCAATTTTTTCAATAATAAATCCACTAGCTACAGGTGTTATGGGAATAACTGTAGGCTTCCGATACGGCATGACAGTTATTTTTACACGTGCATATGTTGCGTTAGGAATAGGATTCGTGTGTGCAGGAATAGGAGAAATACTTTATTTTCTATATGATTTAATTTTTGAGATCACACCGTTTCCCTCTTTTGCTGATGTCTTTTTCTTGTCATATTACCCATTCATTTTGGCACATCTTGTAATCAATATTCGATTTTTTAAAACAAAGTTTTCAACTAAAACAAAAATTTGGCTGATTGGATTTCCGTTACTATACTCAACCATGTTTTTTGCATTTTATCAAAGCGACGATGCTCTTGAAACTGCACTCAGCATGGCTTTCATCATTCCAGATTCGATTGCATTAGCATTAGCCGTACTTGGTGCAATTATGTTTAGACAGGGACTAATAGGCACGGCGTGGTTTATCCTGTTATTAGGAATGATATCCATTAGTTCGGCAGATATTGTATATTATCAATTAGAGTCATTGGGGCAATACTCCCTTGATCATCCAGTAAACATATTTTGGTATGTTGGGTATTGGATCATATTTTATGCATTATACAAGCATAAACAAATAGTCTAGGTTTATTCCAGAGCAGCCTTCTTTGATTTCTTCTCTTTTTTGAACAACGTTAAGTGGTTGTGAACTCCAAACGCAAGAAACACATAATTCCAGTAAAACAGGATTTCGGCAGGATTACCAGTATAGTACAAGTCCTCGTTTTGCCCAAACAAAAACGCAGTGTCGGCTGCAAATAGGCAGATTGTCCCAAGGCATACCAGTGTCCACATAAAATTGACCTGACCTTTGAAGAAGAGCACCACGCCGATTATTGCAGGAATTATCACCATCGCATCAAAAATAGGATAAATTGCACCTAAAATCACATTTAGAGAGTCAGTATGAACTCCATCACTAAGAACCAGATACAAACTTGGCACCAAAACGCCAATTGATACCGCACTGGAAAGGCCGAGGATTTTTTTGGTAATTGCTGCCCTTACTGGCTGCAAATATGCAACAAAAAACATTAGCAAAAACGGATACCCGACAATATAGAAAATATCTGCGGCAGATGGGAACGGGTCCTCCTTTAGTACTAATTCTTGATGAATCCAGAGCATCTCTGCAATAAACCAAGAAACTGCAAATGCAGCAAATGAAAACCATGCAAGGCCATGATTCCCAGTCAAGCCAAATCTAGATGCAATCAACAAAGACAAGATCAAAAATGCACCAGTGATTGGAATATATCCAAGATTGCCAACCAATGTGGCCAAGTCTTGCGATATCAAATTTGCAGCCAGATTAATTGCCGCAATCACTATTAGTGATATTGTGAGGTATTTTTTTGATAAAATGACATCCAGTGTGGTTTGCATTAGTCTAGCGCCAAGACAAACTTTTGGACAGGGCCCTGTGTTGAGAATTCGGCAAGGTCTGATTTTATTGAATTGATTATGGTCGTATGTGCATTACCATACAGATCAGAGAGTATTCTTTTGAGATATTCAGGATGCTCGTAGCAATCAGGAAGATAACAGTTGTAATCGTCTTTGAGGGTCTTTGTGATTTTTTGGTATACGGGCTCACCTAGGCCCAAAAGTGTTTTCTCAATTGCAAAGGCAACTAGTGCTTTTTTTATCTCATAGTCGGTCGCTTCCATGAATGTGGTATGTGATCATCTAGATATAAAAACAACGCTGCTCTTTTTCGGTATGGGAAAAATTAGGTGTCAACCAGCATTTATGCGGGTATTGTTTGCACAAAACAGACTAGATCAAATATTGGTAAGGATTTGTTAAGAAAGTATGCATCCAAGGAATGAAAAGGACAGAATACTTAGAAATGCGCAAGAAGATGCCGAGCGGCTATTGCGGCATGCGCAAGAAGATGCCGAGCGGCTATTGCGGCATGCGCAAGAAGATGCTCAGAGAATAGATTGTGATCAACAAGATAATGTAGAGAAAAAAGAATTCATTCCAAACAATATGATCAAAAAAGACAAAATGCATACAATCGGGGAAATGTCATCAAGACTTGCCCATGATCTGCAAAACCCACTCACCATAATCAAAAATACAATAGAATTACTCAATCTAAAAAACCCAAACCAGGACAAGGCAACAAAGGAAAGCTATGATAGAATAGCACGTTCTGCTACCAAGATGTCAGAGCAAATACGAGATGTTTTGGACTTTGTCAGGACCAGCAATATAGAT
>JAKAJY010000120.1 GCA_021824845.1 archaeon | reverse complement strand
AACATTTTGCGCAGCCTTAATCTTTCCGGGTTTGCTCAAGGGCTGATCCCCGTCTCAAATGTAACAGGTGAGGGAATGGTAAATCTGGAAGGCGCTCTGAGCAGAATTCTTAACCAAGGGGAGGAAACAGAGGACTGATGCATTCAGTTACTGCAAAAGCCCCATCATCCACTGCTAATTTGGGCCCAGGCTTTGATGTGTTCGGTTTGGCGCTGGATGCCTTCTATGACACCATTATACTAACAAAACAAAAAAGCGGAATTACCATAATCACTGATGATTCCATTCCTGTTTCTCCTACAAAAAACACTGCAGGACTAGTTGTCCAGTACATGCAAAAAAAATTCAAGACTAAAGGCGGAATTCAAATTAAAATCAAAAAAGGAGTCCCTGCAGGATTTGGGATGGGAAGTAGTGCAGCATCAGCTGCCGCAACGGCAATCGCATTTGACAAACTATTTGGACTAAAGCTAAATGGAAATACTCTGGTAGAGTGCGCTGGTGTTGGAGAGCGTGCAAGCGCAGGCTCCATACACTATGATAACGTGTCCGCGTCTGTTCTGGGCGGATTTGTCATAGTAAGGACAAAGCCGCTGGATGTGATCAAGATTTTGCCGCCATCAGATCTAAGACTGGTGGTTGCCGTTCCAAAGATGATAGTTCCTGCAAAAAAGACAGAGGTGTCTCGAAGTGTAGTTCCAAAACAAATCCCATTAACTGATTCTGTGACTAATCTTTCTAATGCGGCCGCAATAGTTGCAGGATTTGTACAAAAAGACTCTGAACTTATTGGCAAATCAATTCAGGACGTGATTGTCGAGCCGTCACGAGCTCATCTAATACCGGGATTTGCCGCCGTCAAGAAAAACGCCCTAAAGGCAGGTGCACTCGGTGTCACTATATCCGGTGCAGGACCATCAGTGATTTCATTTGCCACAAAAAAATCAAACCTAAACAGAATTGCAAGTGCAATGAAAAATGGATTTGCCTCAGCAAAAACAGAATGCACCGTTGTGATCTGCAAGCCAAGCAATGGTGCAAAGACGATCTAAATTGAAAAAAGCAGTAGTAATTTGTAGTGGTGGACTGGACTCTTTGTGCCTCGGAGCACACTTATCAAAGCAATACGAATTGTATGGAATTACATTCTCGTATGGTCAGCGAGCATCAAAGGAATTAGAGGCCGCAAGAAAAGTAGGTAAGGCACTGCACCTAAAAGAGCACAAAATAATTCCGCTGGATTTCATGAAATCGCTTTATGGTACCAGCAATGTTCTTACCAGCACAAAAAAATCATTGCCATCAAAGTTTGAATATTCTATTGTGGTGCCAATTAGAAACGCGATCTTTGTCACAATCGCTACTGCTTGGGCTTTTTCTCTGAGAGCATCCCTTGTGGCATATGGTGCGCACACTGACGACATTAAATATCCAGACTGTCGTCCGGTATTTTCCAGAAAAATTGAATCTGCTCTGAATCAGGGAGAAATCGACGGAATAAGGATGGGAATCAGAAAGAGGATCAAAGTCTGGTCTCCATATTCTGCCGGAATATCAAAGAGCACACTAGTAAAGGAAGGCTATAAGAAATTTGGCGGCAAAATCTTCCAAACGTGGAGCTGCTATGCAAATTCCAAATATCACTGTGGAAAATGCGAGTCCTGCAATAACAGAAAAGCTGCATTTGTTGAGGCAAAGATCAAAGACAAAACGAAATATCTGGCCTAGTAACGAGTTTCCAGGATTTTTCTCTTAAACACTAGTGGTCTGATTATCATATACCACACCAGAATGATTCCAGCAATTATTCCAAAAAAGTACCAGTTTTGCATATCAGGTGTTGCCTCTTTTGCGATAATGTTTACTATTTCTCGTGAGGAGAGCGCTCCGACTGCCAAAGTGATGAAGAATTCTATTGCAAGCCATGTAAAGTGCGGCCAAGATTCTCCTGGAATGTGAACGTTGTTGTGTACTCCCACGAAAAGCTAACCTTGCACTTGATTATTTATCTTTTTCAAAGAAGTGATGATTTTGCGTTGCGAATTATGGCAACCACGTCCTCGCGGTTTTCCTTTCTTTCGTAAAATCCTCTATACGCAGCAGAGGTCATGGTTGCATCATTTTTGACTCCTCTCATTTTCATGCAAAGATGCTCTGCCTCAGATAATACCATTACGCCTTTGACTCCCTGTGCATGTAGTTCATCTGCAATGTCTTTTGTCATTCGCTCCTGTATTTGGAGTCGTTTTGCGTATTTTTCTACCAGTCTTACCAGTTTTGATACTCCAAAGACACGGCCGCTTGGTAAATACGCGATGCTTACCTTTCCAAAGAACGGCAACATGTGGTGTTCACACATTGAATAGAATTTGATGTCTTTTACCACCACTGCATCAGAGTCCTCTGAGAATTGGACTGATAATTCCGAATCCGAGTCATAACCTGCAAAGATCTCCTCATACATGTCTGCGATTCTGTCCGGTGTACCTCGCAGTCCCTCACGTGTTGGATCCTCGCCCAGCTCTATGATCAGCTCGCGCACTAGCTTCTTTACTCTGTCTTTGTTCATGGTGCACCTATCAGCTTGTGTAGTTGTGGTACTACGCGTACCTCGGGATAGTGAGAATAAGTTGCATCATAAAAGCTCAAAAGTTTTTGCAATGTTGGCTCTGCTACACCGTAGGTCGGTTGTATTATAAAACCCTTAAGATCCCTAGTGCCAACGGTTTTGAAAATTTTGTCCACCAAATCTGAAAATGTGTCCAGCTCTGTTTTTGAGGATACCACAATTTTGACGTAGGTTAGTTTTTTTGTCGCAATTGATTGTTTGAGACATTCTAGTGCATTTTCTATTAACGTGGAATAATGTTTTGGATCGACAAAATCAGAGTCCTTTGTCTTTAGCTCAATTTTGATGTAATCGATAAAAGGTAAGACCTTAGCAAACTTTTTTGAGTCAAAGCAAGACGATTCCAGATATGTTGGAATTTTTTTTGATTGGATGAATTTTGCCATCTCAGCTACTGCCTCTGCCTGAACTAATGGGTCACCTCCGGTGAAATTCACCTTGTAGGTTTTGTCTACCAGATTTTTTTCAATCAGAGAACATGCGTCTGTGATCTCATATTCTTGGCCAGAATCCATTGGGAGCGATTCTTTGGTGTCGCAGTAAAAACAGGTAAAGGGGCATCCTGCAAGTCTTACAAAAAGCGTCTTTGTCCCATAAAGAATGCCTTCGCCTTCAAGCGAAGTAAATATTTCATATAGTCTGACTTTCAAGTAGTCTGACTAGCGGGATTCATTATTTAATTCAGACTAGGAGATTACTGGCTGCTTTGTGTACATGAGGCCTGCGACAAAAAAGATCACACCCAGAATTCCGATCAGTCCCCCGACAAACTCGATTGTTTCAAAGAACTCTGTGCTGGTTGGTGCCCACAAAAATGCCATCAATGCGCCAACGATTATCATTGGTATGCCAACGCCAACAGAAATCTGCTTTGATCCCATGCAAATTTGCTGTTCTTCAAAATCTATATGAAGTTTTGTTAGGATCTTTGGCTGCTGTTTTAACCAGAATTATCTCGAGATTCTTGAGACTCGATGTATCGACTCATTTCGTCGATGAGTGAATTGATTGCTCGAACTGTCTTTGTGTAATTGTTGCCAGATTCTTTAAGTCTTTCAAGCATTGATTTTGCTGAGTCAAATTTTGGCTTGATGTTTTCATCTACATGTGGTTCAAGTTCTGCTAGCTTTGCCTCAAGTCTGGATATCTCAGCTGATTGTTTTTGGTTTTTGGTTTGTTTTTGTTTTTCAGCCTTTGGCTCTTGAACCTTTAGTGATTCGGTTTGTGTTTGCTGTGTATCTTGTAATCGAAATGATTCTCTTGTTTCAGCCGGCTTTTCTGGCGGAGGTGTACTTTCCTCATCTACATGTGTGCTGGCTGGCTGTGTCTGCAATGATAGCAGATAGGCCTCAATCTCTTTAATGGTTGATTCTAGCGTTCTGAGTGACTTTACTTGGTCACTTGTCGATGTTGGGTCTTTTAGTGAGGTTAGAATTGTTTTTGCCGCATCAAATTTCGGTCTAATAGTATCGTCAAGTTTTGGTTCCAAGAGTAATAATCTGCTCTCAAGTCTGGATATGTCTGAGAGAATTTTTTGATTCTTGACACCTAGCAGATCCAAGTTGATCTGGTAAACACGTTTTATTTTGATGACAGCCTGGGTTGTATCGGCACCTGACGCAAGCTCTTCTTTTGCATTTTGGAGTTTTATTATTTGATCTTCTGATAAACCTAGTTCCTTTGCCTGTGCCAAAATTGCATCAATTTTGGTTATGTAGTTTTTTGCAAAAGAGACTGCTCTGGTGTTGGAGCGCTCTGCAACCATGTTTTGGATTGTGTTTTGTAATTCAACTCCGGCTGATTTTAGCTCGGCAAATGTTTTTTCAAGTGTTGCCATATCTCCGCTTGCAAGGTTTGATTTTGCAGTTTGGAGTAGGTTGTCGAATTTACTAAAGTCAACTTGGAGATTGTTCTTGTTGGCACTTGCCTTCAAAATGTTGGCGTTTATCTCATATCTTTTGAGCGCACTGGTATAATCAAAGTCAGCTACTGGTGCTGCCATTTTTGGAGCTACAGGTTCTGGTGCCTGGGTTACTTCTGAGAAAGTCTGAGTAATCTGTCTAAATGCCTTCATTGCTGACAAAAAGTGAGTCTTTGCTCCAGTTGAATCTCCCTTCTTTACCGATGCAATGAGTTGTTCGGTTTCAGAGTCACCTTGTGCATACAGAGACTTGATCTCAGCAGAGATGGATGGCAACTTGTCCATTTGTATTTTGACTTGGGTTCTTGCTTGGGTTGCCAGATTTACAAAAGAATCCATCTTGGAATCAGCAAAGGCTGGTGCTGCAATCATGCTAGCAACTAGCGCAAATAATGCAAACGATAGTAGTGTTTTCATATTCCCTGTTCCCCCCCCTTCCTTAGCTTAACTAAGTTCTGAAAGTCTTTTTTCTCTATTTCAATAATACCTTGTCGTTCAAGTCGTTTTACTGCACGCCACATTGTGGTTCTGGGCAAGAGGAATTTTTTTCTCAGATCACGCTCAAAGGCTTGACCGCCATTTTTCTCCAAATACGAGACCAGCTGCTTGTCGTCTTCCCTCATTTCTTGAGTAACCAGTTCGTCTACATCTACCTCTGGTTCAGGCTCAGAATCCTCATCTTTGCTGAGTAATGGCTTGATTGTCTTTTGGACTGCGCCCTTGGTTTTTTTGAGAATAAACGTGAGTGTGGTTACTGCACCGCCAATTGCTACTATCGTGGTTGCAATTCCAACTACATTTTCTTTGAACCAGTTAACTGGATTTTCTGTTGGTTGGCTGGTTTTGTGATCATTGATTTCCTGTTGAGCCAGTGCATTTGCTTCTAGTGCCAGATCTTCGGCATCTGTGTATTTTTTATTGTCATATGCAAATACTGCCAGGTCTAGTTTTTCTTGTGCTACATTTACATCGATTTCCTGTGTTCTCGCCTCCGCAATTAGCGCCTTTGCGTCATTGATGGCATTTAGTGCAGAAAGTGCAGGGCCTGATGTGCTAAAGAAGTATTCTATCTGGTTTTTGCCTTTGAGTAATGAGAGGCGCTTTTCATCAATAGAGTCGATGTTGTCTGGATTTGCAATATCGACTACGGTTGATTCGTCTGGCATTGTGACTGTGTAATCAACTGGTGAGTCTACTGCAAATGTCCAGATTTTGCCCTTTTTTGATACTAGGTCATAGCTATCATAAGCAACAGTAACGGAAGACGCGCCAAAGGTTTGGATCGTTGCTCCTTTACTATCAATCTCAAACGACAAGAGCAAGCCGTCCTCGTCTTGGACTACAAAATTATCAATGGACTTGCCAAAGAGCTGAACCTTGAGTTCCGGCTCGGTTGGATCAGCGGATGATTGTTGAGAAATATGAGTAGTGCCATCTGGGTAAATTGTAAAGTCAACGGCTCGAAGGGAACCAAAAGATTGTGCAGGCAGTACTACTGTAAGAAGAAGGCCTATAGCTATTAGTGGTGCTTTTACCATTCTAATGAGGATATCTGTAATCCTTACAAAAAGCATTCCCTCAATATTGGGTATGTCTTCTTGGATACAGAGTACTGCCCCTTGGTTTTTCATGGTTAATACCTCAAATTCAGCGCATCTAGGACGGACTGAAACTTGCGGAACTCTTGGACAAACTCGATGCCTTTTTCGGTGATTGTGTATAGTCGGTTTTTGTCGGTTTTTACGGTTTGGACCAAGCCTGCTGTAGAGAGCTTTTCACACTTGTCTATTACGGCATAGTGCGAAAGGTTTGCTCGTCTGGATATTGCAGAGACGATAGTTCCTTGTCTGCCGCCTTCCATGGTGACATTGAGAATATCTCCCATTATGCCCATTTCGGACCTGTATTGTTGTTTTGACATGATATAGTAATAGTGAGCTGCATAGATTAGGGACATTTTGAAACCCCACAGCGGAACGCATAGCGGAATGCGTGTTTCGGGTGGTTGGAACACCCAAAATTTGGCATATTTTGATGCGGGGGGAGAAAAAACAATCAAAAACAGGGGTTGGAAATTTTTGTTAGTTGTAGGATTTTGTATTACTTTATCTTTATTAGGAATAAAATGGCATCATCTACCATAACCGATACAACATGTTTGAAAAATTTAAGAAGACCGAGGAATCCCAACAAAGTACAGGTATGTTAGAGCAGGAAAAACCCAAAGTCGAAGCGGAACGCATAGCGGAACAGACAGGATCTGGCTCCGAGATAGGCATTGGGGATTTGATGAACAAACGTGCCAAGCTGGAAGAGGCAATCGATTACGTAGGATTAATGATAAAGAGTCTAAAGGACAAGCGGACCAAACTGGTCAAGGAAATCGAGGATGAATCCGTTGATATTCAGAATTTAAAGGAAAAACTAGTCAAAGTCAGCGAATACATAGAAGAGGAGGGTCGCGGGATACGAGACCTATCCAATAAACGCGCTCAAGTAGAGAGTCAGGCAGACGAGGTTGGCGCCCTAATAAGCAACCTTCGAAGCAAGCTAGCTAGTATAGACAGCGTAGTCGAAGGCGAGGCAAACAAGGTCAAGGCAATCAAGGAATCAAGACCCAAATCTTAGGGCATTTCATAGCGGAACGCATAGCGAAACGGTCATTTTTAGCAAAATTTGTCTACTTTTTGGTTTGATGCCATACCGCAACTAGGCAGTTTTTGGAATAATAAAAGGGGAAACGAGATACTTAGAGGTATCTTGTCGAGGTAGCGGATTTTGCGCTGACTGGCGTTGATGGGAATCTGTCCCCAACTGACGCTTCTGCAACGGCTGCTGCTTCCTCTAGAATCCTTTCGGACTCTTCGTTGGTTGTTTGATCCATGCCAAACGCACCCTCGCCTGAGAAGGACTCTGTCATTAGCCCATTTAGCATCTCAGTCATCATGCCTAGTTCGTGGTCTGCCTCTGGCATGAACTTGCCAAGCGAAGACTTGAGGCTTCTCATTAGGCCGATTGTTGGTGCTATTGTGACTACTGTGTCTCCTAGGTCGCTGAATGTCGTTAGTCTTAGTTCGATTTGTTCTAGTGCCATTCTGCAATTTCCTAGCATCTTTGAGACCTTTCGGACCTCAGCTAGTTCGTTTGCTAAAACTTTGCTAGTGTGAGTATCGTGTTTTTGGGTTGCTGCAACTATTCTTTGGAACAGTTTTTCCTCTCTTTGCTTTAGTTTGGTCAGCATTCCGTCAAGCTTTGAGATTTGGTTGTGAAGGCCTTTCACTGCTTGCTCAATTCTTGGCTTTAATGCTCCTTTTGGCTTGAGGACATCGCCCAATTTTTCAGATACACTTGGTGTTGATGGTTTGGACCATGAGTTCTGGAAGTTTGTCATGGCTGGTTTACTGTAGTTTATTGAAATCGAAAGGTGTGAAATCTATTTTACCAAAAGATCTAATGCGGAACTTTTGAGCCTAACTCAGCCGAGGCTAGGAGTGATAGAGAAAATAAAAAACAATTCGCCTAGTTTACTGGGCTAGAATGCTTTGTGGGTGCATCTTTTTGATATGGGAGTGCACTCCGTGGTTTGCTGTGACTTCTTCGCCACACAATGGACATGTTTCCATTTTTATAGTAGTTCGTCATATAAATACTATTTAAAGTTTACGTTTTTCGAATCTTCCAAGCTCTAGGATTAAGATCAGGTCTTTGATCCGTATCTGATATGTAATCTACTGATATGATCTTTGGCAAAAAAAGTTTTCAGAGAAAACTCTAGCTGAAAAAAGACGTTGCAAATCATCCTACGATATGATTCAATCAAGGAAAAAATTCTTGGAATTTAATTTTATAATCTGCAAAAAAATTTTGTACTGTAAAAGTACGAAGTTGTCTTAGTAGCATGATCAAAAACAGGTGTTGTGAACCAATATTTCCATTCTACGAATAAAATTAAACCAAAAAGCGATTTTCATATGTGCATGATAGATAAATCTTGTTAAATCTTTATATATAGAATCCAAAAATGGATTACACCTTATGACACAAACAGCACGAAATAGCGACCGTTGCCCTCGTTGCGCAAAAGGCGCAATGCTAACAGATGGTAGCACAGGCGAGATGTTTTGTAACACGTGTGGATTTGTAGCAACCGAGCGAGTAGAAGAAGAAGGTCCTGAGTGGCGTTCCTTTTCAAAAGAAGAGGGAGAAAATCGCACTAGAACCGGTACACCAACTTCACTTGCAATGCACGATATGGGTCTTGCAACAATTATCGGCCAAGCTGACAAAGACGCATCTGGAAAACCACTGACATCTTCAATGAAGAGCACCATTGAGAGACTAAGGACTTGGGACTCGCGAAGTCAAGTCCACGAACCAGTGGATAGGAACTTTAGACAGGCGTTTTCGGAGCTTGACAGACTCAAAGACAAGCTGGCACTTTCTGATGCAGTAATAGAAAAGACAGCATACATCTACAGAAAGGCGTTAGACAAAGGGCTTGTCAGAGGACGCTCAATTCCGGGACTAGTGGCAGCTGCTTTGTATGCAGCATGCAGAAACACAGAGACTCCAAGGACTCTGACCGATGTGGCAAATGGAATCAACATCAAGCGAAAAGACGTAGCTCGATGTTATCGATTGCTTCTTCGAGAACTGGACCTAAAGATGCCAGTAGTCGATCCAATCAAGGGAGTCGCAAGAATTGCAAGCATTGCTGACTTGTCTGAAAAGACAAAGAGAAAGGCACTTGAATTCCTAAAGGAGGCTAGCCGAATTGAAGTCTCTGCTGGAAAGGACCCAATGGGACTTGCGGCAGCAGCTTTGTACTTGGCTTGCGTGATGCTTGGCGAGAACAAAACTCAAAAAGACATTGCCCAGGCAGCAGGCGTAACTGAGGTTACCATCCGAAATAGGTACAAGGGTCTCAAAGAAGCATTAAAGCTCTAAAACCTCTCTTTTTGTTGTTTTTTGCAAATTTTAATAGGAATTGTAATTTTAGTGAATTTGTGAAAAAGAAAAACCTGATCGGTTTGATTTTAACAGTAGCTCCACTTGCTGTGGTGTTTGGATTGATCCTAACTGCCCCGTCTGAAAATGTCGGACGCGAGCAGATCTACCATGCAAGACTTGCCGATCCAAAACAATACACTAATGGAGTTTTTGTAGAGACATTTCCAATCAAAAAAGGAGAATACGAGTTTCGCTTTGTTCTAAACGGAGACAGCCCGCAAACACTTGGAGTCTCACTGAGCGGTACTACATTTTCATTCTCAGAAGAGTTTAAGCTAAAGGGAACCGAACATGGAGACATTGGCAAATACCATACTTGGAAGTATCTAGGCCAAAATAAAATAGAGGTTCCCGATGACCAAAAACTGCAGATAACAATAAATCCGTATGGAAACGTTTTGGGACCATTTTCGATTTATCTGATAAAATAGGTTTGGCGTGACCCCAGACGTAGAACATGAGAGAACACCTCTCTTATCCATAGCGCCAATGCGCGCTTGCAGGACACAAATTAGTTCTACTGGGTCACGCGCCACTTAGTCGATAGGATTTATGTCCTTTCGCATCGTTTCATATAGGAATTTATGTTATTTAAGAATTAGTATGAATTTTTACATCATAACACCACATATAATGAAATAATTTTTACTCATGTTTTTCAAACAACGATATTAGCAGAATCATTCCAAGAAAGGAAATGAAGCTTTCAGGTAAAGTTGCACTGATTACGGGCGGAAGCCGTGGAATTGGAAAGGCAATTGCAAAAGAGTTTGCAGTTAATGGCGCAAGCATTGTCATTTCTGGTAAGGACAAGACAAATCTGGAAAAGGCTACGTCTGAGCTTAGTGCGTTTGGAGTTTTGGCAGATATCAGAAAAGAGTCTGATGTTCAGAATCTCATAAACAAGACAATTGAAAAATTTGGCAGACTTGACATTTTGGTAAATAATGCTGGGGTATTTCCCAAGATCAAGCTGCTCCATGAGATTTCAGATTCAGAGTGGAGAGATGTATTGGATGTAAACCTTAATGGTGCATTTTACGCTACAAAATATTCCATACCACATTTGCAAAAAAATGGCGGTGCAATAATCAATATTGCATCGTCTGCTGGAATTAAGGCATATGAGAATTTCAATGCCGATGCGTATTCTGCATCAAAGGCAGCCCTGGTTTTGCTAACAAAATGCTGGGCTTTGGAATATGCAAAAAGCAAGATTCGCGTCAACTGCATTTGCCCTGGTGTGGTCGAAACTGACATGACATCCGAGTTTTTATCAACACCGGCAACTAGAGACATGATGAATTTTGCTTATCCAATAGGCAGGTTTGGAACCGTAAGAGATGTTGCAAAGGCTGCTCTTTATTTTGCATCAGATGAAGATGCATCGTGGGTTACTGGTGCCATTTTGCCACTTGATGGCGGCGAATCCATAAAATAAGTTCCAAATCAATTTAATACCAAAGAAATCACGCAAAGACATTGGAATCCCTAAAGAAAAGGCGTGCAAAGACCATCATACTATTAGCTGCCATTTGGTTTGCCATTGCAATCCCGTTGCCGTTTTTGTTTAATGTGCCAGAGGAGGCAACGCCGCAACTGTTCACGCTGATTCAGATTTTGGGTCTGATCTCAATTCCATTTATTGCACTTGGAATAGCTTGGACGCTAAAACCAGAACTTGCACAGTAACCATGTCTGAAAATCTGCCATTCTCAAACCCGCTCAGCGAAGCCTTTGCTGCGCTGGATGCTGCAAAAAAGGCAAGTCTTGCCGTAATGGAGGTGTATAATGAGGAATTTACGTCTGAACTAAAAGAGGATGATTCTCCAATAACAAAAGCAGACCTGCAAAGCAACGAGATCATAAAGCAGGCACTATCATCGTCTGGATTGCATGTCTTATCAGAGGAAGACGCAGACGACATGGTAAGGCTGAAGCAGGAAAAGATCTGGATTATTGACCCGCTTGATGGCACAAGCGATTTTGTAAACAGAACTGGCGAATTTACAATAATGATAGCCCTTGTCCAAAACAAGATCCCAATAATTGGTGCAATTAGTCGACCAACAACAAATACAATATTTTTGGCACAAAAAGGGGCTGGGGCATACAAGCTTGAAAACAACAAATGGTCAAGAATTCAGGTGAGTCAGACAAAAGACATTACCCAATGTAAGGCAGTCGGCAGCAGATTCCACCTAACAGAGCAGGAAAAGGAATTTTTCAAAAAACTTGGCGTTGCAAGCTTTGAGAGCCGCGGTAGCTCACTCAAGGTGGCAGAGATTTGTCAAGGCATGGCAGACCTATATCTTACTACATCAAACAAAATAAAACAATGGGACACATGTGCCTCTCACTGTTTGATAACAGAGTCTGGCGGAAAGATCACTGACACGGTGGGAAATGAGGTCCTATACAACACAGAAAAGGTCAACCATGAAAACGGCCTAGTTGTGACAAATGGGCTGGTCCATGAGGAAATCATACGAAGATTTTGCAGTTAGGCTACGTTTTTTGATTTTAGGAAATTGAGCAGTTTTTGCACTGATTCATCCAGTGTTTCCTTGTCGGTTTCTACCACAAAGTCTGGATTTTCTGGTGCTTCGTATGGATCTGAGATTCCGGTGAATTGCTTGATCTCATTTGCTCGTGCCTTTTTGTACATTCCTTTAACGTCTCGTGTCTCACATTCATCCAGTGAGCATTTTACATAAACCTCAAAGAACTTGGAATCGTCTGCTACTATTTTTCTTGCATCGGATCGATTCTCAATGAACGGGGAGACCAGCGATACTCCGACGGGAACATTATGTTTTAGTAGTAATTTTGCTAGGTGAGCGACTTTTTTGTTGTGTTCTACTCTTCCCTCTTTTGAAAAGTCCTTTGGCGATAGCCACTCTCTTAGCTCATCTCCATCTAAAATGGCCAGATTTGGTACGATTTTCTGCATTGCACGTACAATGGTTGTTTTTCCAGAGCAAGGGAGTCCTGTCATCCATACTACAAATGCCATTTTCAGATTGCCTGCCTTTTGTAGCTCTTAAAGACTTTACGACACAAACCAGTCTTGTTTTTCTAAATAATCAATTTGCTCTAGGATTGTTTGCATTTTTGTAGATACTGCCATTACCGATTGGAACTGCTCATACATTGCCTGCTCTTCTTCTTTTGGTAGGACCTCCGCTTCGGCCTTGTTGAAAAACTCGTCTTCTTTTTTTAGGTGATCATCCAAATATATAGAATAAGTCCTGAGAAATCGAGCAACTGGCTCGCGTGAGTCTTTGCCATCCTTCCATTCTTGGAGATGTTTGTTGATGTTTTTTGCAATTCGTCTTGAGAACTCGTGTTCTATCATGAATTTTCTAATTTCATCTCTGAGGGAATCATAGCTTGCAACACATGCAAAATACGAGTCTTCCTCTCTGGAATAATGGATAGAATCCAAAAACTCAGCAATGACAAAATTGATTCTTTCAATATCAGATAAGGGGATGTTTTTTCCTGCGTAGAGTTCTTGGTAGCACTTTATAATGACTTTTTCGAGTCTCTTTATTTTGAGATGATCCTGTCTTAGGAGATCAGTTGCGCTCATATCACATTACAAAATTAGAGTTTGCGCCATCAAACGGAATGGTCACGCCAGACAAATACTTGATTTTATTTTGCACTATACCCTTGATAAAATCACCAATCTCTCGCGGCTCACCAAGTCTTTTCATTGGGATGTTTTTTGCCATCTCGGATGCATTACCAAGATCTTTCACCCTATCTGTGTTGATCAACCCTGGTGCAATATTCACACAGCTCACCTTTCTTGCTGCAAGTTCCTTG
>JAKAJY010000060.1 GCA_021824845.1 archaeon | reverse complement strand
ATAACGTGGAGTCCACAAGAAAATCTCATGTCACAAGTCGGAGACAGGCGCCATCGGGCGTCGATGCAGACCGCCTTGAAACTATTCTGAGATCAAACTATGAATGGTCTATGTCGAACAGAATGGGCAAACTACATAGTCAGTATGTTTTTTTACGAGTGCCATAAACTTGCGATCACATTCAGAGCAGACGTAGATTCTTCGCTTCCATAATTTAGTACGATAGTATGGTATCATGAATCGTGATATTTTCTTAAATTGTAGTTTCCCATCCTCATTAATCACATAAATTCCAAGCACGGATTTTGCCCCTTTTGCTCCACGATTACGAGGATCCTTATAGTGAGTCCTCGCATGATTGTATCTTTTTGCTATTGAAATCACGTATTCCATTGAGCTATCACTGAGCTATCGGATTTTGAAAGTAATAAAGACAGATTATGACGTTTTATCCAAGTTTTGTACTTGGTCTTCCGCGTTTTGTTTTTGATGGTTTTCTTCCACGTTTCCTATTTTTGACAAAAACATCATCAAGATGAGAAATCATCTTGTCAGCGCCAGTTGAAAGTTTTTCGTATTCTGATTCTTGTTTTACAATTGGTATATCTTCTAGGATTTTCTTAACTTCATTATCCAATTGTTTCATGTGTCTTTTTCCAGCTTTGGTTACTTTTTTGATTATGTCTCCATCTGCAGTGGCATAATACTCACACATGGCAATCAATCTACTAAGAAGTTCAATTCCGACTTTAAGTGATTGATTATAATTCAAACCGTAGACATCTCGTAATGTATCAAGGAGTTTCTTTTCTTCTGTTGAGAATTTTGCTGTAATTGGATGCCATTCTGTCATTTAATTGGTATACAAATTTCGATATTAATTTCTGTTATTACAGAATAGTGTGAAGAATAAGATAAGAGAATCAAAACTCTCTCAAAAAGAAATTGATTTTGGTGAGAGAAAAATCTCAAAAATGAATTTCAGCCACATTGTAACTATTCCGAAGATCTTCGTACAAAGTACACCGTATGAGCGAATTACAACAGTAAGAATTACCATGCTAGAAGATGGTTGTCTAAAACTCACGCCTGTACGTGCAAAGAATGGAGATTATGAGGTCGATCTGTTAAATCCATGAAAATGGTAAATACTACAAATCCACTTACTCTCACTGATGAGGACTGCAAAATGCAGTCTGATGTGGGAGAAAAGTTGACGCATGAACAAAGCCAAACTACAACTGCAAAACAAAACAAAATCACAAAAAAAGGACAACTTCTTTCAAACCAAGACATACGACGCTGGTATGACAACCTAGCAAGGAGTAGCATAGTTACAGCCGAGGTAAGGCTGCGAAAACTCGGAAGGTTCTGCGAGAACAACAAGATCACTCCAAAGGAATTGATCGAGTTGGGACTCAAAGATCCAAGAGCCGTGGCAGACCTGCTGGAAGACAATGTCACGCTGTTGGAAAGACAGAAACTTGCACCGCAGCACATCAAGGCAATCATAACATCAGTCAAGTCATGGCTGCACCACTTTGACATCGAGGTAAAGCGAAAGATAAGGATCGCTAATGTGGATGCAACCCCAACGCTTGCAGATGAACGCGTCCCAGATGCTTCAGAGATGACAGAACTGTTCAATCGTGCAAGCCTCAGGGCTGGTGCAATAATGGCACTGATGGGGAAGGCCGGATTAAGACCTGAAGTGATGGGAAACCACAATGCGACAGACGGACTTATGCTACAAGACCTGCCAGAACTAGAGATAGTTCATGGTATTGCAAGGTTTGCAAAAATGCCCCCAAAGGTTGTGGTCAGAAATACTCTGTCAAAGGCAAATCACAAGTACTTTAGTTTCATCACTGAAACTGGAGCCCAAAAAATACTTGCTTACCTCAACCAGAGAATGATTGACGGCGAGACGTTGAGCCCCGTAAGTCCTGTGATTACACCGTTTGCAAAATACAAGCGGTTCCGCGGCAAAAACGAGGGAAGAAAGTTTCTTTCAACTGCAATAATTGAAAGAGACGTCAGAAACACAATGCGACCCCGCTTCAAGTGGAGACCGTATGTGCTACGCGCATTCTTTGATACGCAGCTGCTAATTGCAGAATCGCGCGGAAAGATAGCACATGACTTTCGTGTCTTCTTTATGGGACACAAGGGATCCATTGAGGCAAAGTACACGACAAACAAGAGCATACTTCCAAAGGCGCTGACTGACGAAATGTACGAATCATTTCGAAGATGCCAAGAGTTTTTGGACTACGAAACCAACGCAAAACAGGACGAGGAAATAACAAAACAGCGAGTTGTCACGCCAGAAGAGTTTGAAGAACTAGTCACAAAAGGATGGCAGTATGTCGGAACCCTGCCAAACGGCAAGATTGTCATCAAAAATCGTCAGGACTCGGACTAACAGATAAAGCGGATCCGGGGGGTAACTCAACAATAGTAAACCAGTTCCAGTTATTTTGTGCGTAAAATTTCTGAATTTTTGTCACAAAATTTTTTGTACGAATTTTTTGGATTCGAACGAATATTGTGCTAGTTTTGGATTCTTTTTTAGATAATTTGTGGTTTTTGATCAACGCTCATGGGTGTAGTCTT
>JAKAJY010000036.1 GCA_021824845.1 archaeon | reverse complement strand
CCCACCAGCATCCTCGATGCAGTCTCGCTTCCAGATTCCCGCAGTGCCATTAAAGTTCATGTAAAGATGGGAGTTGCTTTTTGCTTTTTGTTCAACCAAAAAATGAAAATCAAGACTCAGTGCTTGGGCCTGGGTCATTGCGGAATAGTTCTCATTTACGTGTCCCCACCTGCACTGTACTAGGCCTATGTTTGGCTTGGCAAAGTACGGGATTGCTTTTTTGAGGAACCACTCCGGAGGAATAAAGTCGGCATCAAAGATCGCCACATATTCCGTGTTGGTAATAGTCATTGCATATTTGAGAGCACCTGCCTTGTACCCCTTTCTTGTCCCCCGGCGTATGTGTACAATATCAAATCCGGCCTTTTTGTAATCAGCCACTACATTGTGTAAAAGATCAGTAGTGTCATCATCTGAATCATCAAGGACCATTATCTTCATTTTGTCTTTTGGGTAATCCATTGCACATACCGCATCAACTAGTCTTGCTGCAACGTATTTTTCATTATACAGTGGAAGCTGTATTGTGATGGATGGCGTTCCGACCTGTAGTACAGGATGCTTGTCTTTTCTTCGAATTGCCAAGAATGCAAGATAATAGAAATTAAAGGTATAAGCAGTCAGCAAAATGGCTGAGAAAATGAATATGTCAAAAACAAATACCGTGAATGGATTTACCGCCATGGTAGATCAGCCCATATGAGGCCATTTATGATTTAGGATTTTCTCTGGAAGATTTTGATTGCCTGTGGTGGGCATACGCCTTCACATGCCAAACAAAAGATACAGTCAGGTTCACGCGCCATAAGTGGTTTTTTGTCCGATGCAGGATTTCCAGGTGTGTCAAACCATTCATAGACTTGGACTGGACACGCATCAATGCAAGCACCGTCTGCAACGCAGATATCATAATCAACCGATACAAATTCGCCCCAAACACCCATTATTCCATTGTCTTCTCCCTTTCTACCCCAAGTCTTGATGACATTTTTGTTAGAAGATACGGTATATGGTGCACTTGATGGCATATGCGATTTGTATTCAACATCGATCGGTCCAGGCTTTGCGCCATCAGGGATTTCGACTACCTCAGATACTATTTCTTGTGTTCCGACAGGAGTCTCTGGCTTTGGTTTTGGTTTTGCGTTTGGAACTATTTTTGCAAGTGGGGTTAGATCCTCTAATCTTTTGAGTGCGGCATCTTGTTCAATTTTTTCTAGCTTTGCAAGACTCTCAACCATCTTGTCTGCAAGAATAGTATTTCGCAGAATGGTATCAATTATCATCTTTGCATAATAGTCAGCCTTTTTGCGATAGTCCTTTACCCATTGCGGATCACCAAACTTTTCAATTGGAAATATCTGGTAAATGATATCAACTACCTCGCCAGATACAATCTCTACTGTAATGGAGAGATCTGCTTTTTGATATCCCCTCGCACTGGGATCCGGCATGCTCTCCTCAGTCCAAGTATGAGTTGCAAAGACTCGGTCAGCAAATGTATCCATCGTGAAGGTCTTTTTGAGTCCCTCGACTATTGATTTCATCTCCAATGGGTCTTCTAGCTTTATTGGTAAACGATACAGGCCTAGCTTGAAGCCGTGTAACGGGTAGACACCCCTTTTTGCGGTAGGTGATTCCATTGTGTAAACTCGATCTTTTAGTAAAAGCGACATGTGCTATTTTTTGAGCCAAATTTCTTTCTTTAAAAATCTTACACAGTAGAACGGCCATAGTTCCTTGAAGCATATTAGTTGTTTGATTGATCGTTACTTTCTTGCATAATTCACCCATCATTGTCTTTAGAGTCACATTTGCATATCATAAAATATTTAACATATGTTAGTTGATTAAACAAAGTTGGTCGCAGCAAATAAAGCGAGAATAACTTATGTTCAGCTTTTAAAAGAAGATCTCGCAATTTTCCGCATCGTGCCAGAAGATGGGGTAATTCCAGACTACAAGGCAGGCCAGTTCCTCACACTTGGCATTTCAGTGGCAAATGAAAACTACAAGACCGTTAGAAGGGCTTATTCCATTGCATCCCATCCTGAAAATAAAAAATATTATGAATTTGTAATCAGATGGGTAAGAAAACCGCTTCCGGGTCGTGTCACAACCCAATTGTTTTATGCAAGCGATGGGGACGAGGTCACAATAGGAAACCCAACAGGAAACGCTCTCACCATAAACGACAAGCTTCCAGACGGCCGAAAGGATGAAAGGCGAATTGTCTGCATCGGCGGCGGAACCGGAATTGCACCGTTTGTGAGTTTTGCAAAGCACCTAAACGCAGTAGGCGATAAAAGAGAGGTAGTAGTGTTGCACGGTGCAAGTTATGTTGATGAGCTAAGTTACAGAGGATTATTCACAGAACTTGAAACCGAAAGCATCGATCGAGGAGCCGACAAGTGGAACTTCAAGTATCGTGCTGCGGTTAGTCGTCCACAGGAATGGTTTAATCGAGCATGGAATGGTCCAACCGGAAGGGTCGAGAATTTCCTGCGCGCCAAGGACGGCGGAAAATCTCCACTAGAGGAACTAGTTGGTGAAAAAATCACGCGAGACAATACCAGCTTTTACATTTGTGGCTGGCAGGGAACAATTGATGGGGTAATGGAATTTTTGA
>JAKAJY010000121.1 GCA_021824845.1 archaeon | reverse complement strand
GTTCCACTGCAGATCTCATCAAGAGATCTCACGACATCGCATTGCTTGCATGCCATGTAAATTACGGCAGCTGCAATACATGCAACAGACTTTCCTTTGACTTCCATCTTGGAGTCAAGATTGCGATAAATCATTGATGCCGTCTCTAGGACATTATTTGAGAGTGACAGTCCCTGACATGTGCTTCCGATCATGGAAAGCACATTTGCGAGCCTTCTCTCCCTTGGGGATGAGACCCGCACTCGTTGCTGCCATTTTCGAAGGCTATGCATCTGATTTGCAACTTGGTAGTTGATTGTTTTTCCAGAAAAGTCCTTTGTGGAAATGGATATCTCTGTTGCGATACCAAGGTCGTGTTGTGAAAAAGTTGTCTGACCGCTTGCACGTGTGAGCTTTGTTTTTTCTTCAAGACTTGAGCTTCTTGATTCTGGGCCATAGTCTGCCAGCTGTTCCATGACGACAATTCCGCACATGGAACAGATTCGCTCGCCACTGTGAATATCATCTACTAAAGATGATTTGCATTCTGGGCAGCATGTTTCTAGTTCTGTTATGTTCATCTTCTATATCTCCTTGATTTGCTTCGCTTCATCACAGGTTCTTCAAGGAAGTACACATTAGACCCGACATACTTTTTGATGTTGTTTGTCAGAGATATGGCAGACGCAAATGGGGCTGCCACAGGACCGATTAGTTCTGTGACTCGGCCAATTCTTCTACCGGAGTCGTCACAAATGTAGTCGCCTTCTTCTAGTGGTCTTCTGAGTCGTATAATGACTCGGCCACTATTGGCTAAGTGTATGATTTCCCCTACCTCCTGCAATTATTTACAAAAATGATTCTCTGCTAATCATAGACTTCTGTCAACTTTACTTTAGCTAGTAGCTAGAAGCGATCTTATTTTGATTGTTTTGCTCTTTTTGAAACCATCTTGGCTGAAATTTTTTCAAGAATCTTTCCTTTTGGGGTTGACTTTGGTACGCTGATGTATCCTGATCTGACAAATGCCCTTCTTGGGAATCTTGCCTTGTCGTTTGATTCCTTTATTTGCAGTCCTGCATCAGTTGCCGCATCTTGCAGCTCTTTTAGAGATGGATCGAAAATACATTTTTCTTTTGGCAATCTTCGACCTGCACGCATTGTTAGGTTCTTATTAAAATAATCCAACCAGATTACGACGTGTTCGTAATCTTTCATTTAATCACTTTATCAAAATAGCGTTTACTTGGCCCTGTTGTCCTGGTCTTGATACGACTCGACATTTTCCGTCCTCTGTTTCTAAAATTGCGCCCTTTGATATTACGCCACGTCTTTGATAGTCACTGTTTGTTGCGTTTTCTAAAACCTTGAGAATCTTTGTCTTTTTTACTTTGCCGCCAGCAATTGCAAGATTTACTGTGTCAATTGTTTTGAGGCCTGTCTTTGTGTGGTTTGCGCGAACCTGTCTTGTTACGGTTACTTGAGGACCACTTACTGCCTCGTTTGGGAATCTATCCATGTCATATTTTCGTCTGGTCTTTAGTGGTACTCGTCTTCCACCTGTTACCTTGCTTGTTGCAAGATTCTCAACTGATAGTTTCACAGGTTGGCTTTGAATAACTCTAATTTATACACAACGCCGGCCTGGCGCGTAAAATCACGCTTGTTGAGTTATTGGCTGGGGCGGCGTCGTGGTTTTGCGCTTTTTGAACAGAATCTGTTTTAGAATATCTGTGTCTCCACTGATTCCAAAATATTTCTGGAACTTGGATGTGGTAGTAAATATTTTGAGTCTGCCTACATTTTGGTGGGAGATAAAATCAAGCTGTTCTAGCTCTTTTAGGTGAGAATACACACCACTTCCCCTTGTCTCGACTAGGTGCTTTGAAGAAATTGGCTGCATGTATGCAATGTATGATAATGTCTTGAGTGTTGCCTTGGCAAGAATTGGGCGGGATGCGAATTTGCGTACCGTATCGTTCATCTCTGGCTTGAGCTGCATCACATACGAGCCGTCTGGGAGTGTGGCTATCTCTATTGCCCTAAATGCCGCCTTTGTCTTTTTTTCTATTGTTGCTATGATAGCAAGCGTCTTTGTTCTGGATTCCGTGCCTGATGCCTTGATCATCTCCTCAACGGTTAACGGTCTGCCGGCAGAATAGAGTGCAGCCTCTAGTCTTGAGGTTGCCTCATTGTCGTCCTCTACCTTCATGCCCCAAGGTTCTCCCGCAGTATGGTGATTTTGATGTCATCACCTACTTGCTCCAAGTCGACTTTTTGGTCTCGAGCCAAAAACAGGATGGCAAAAAAACACCTGATGGAATCGGTAGAATCCAAGTCTGCAATTATTGTCTGTAAAAAGCCAAATCCTTCCACATCCAGTTTGCGCAAGATCAACTCTTCATATTTTCCAATTATGCTCTCAAGCGATACAAAATATTCCTTAAAGTCCGGAACCTCTACTGGCTCAAATCTTAACTGGCCACCCTTGCGTGATCTTGGGTTTGCAATTGTACCGATTAGATTCTCCAGTAGATCCATTAACTCTTCTAATGTAACTGGATATGTGGACTCGTGGCGGTACGGAATATTCAACAACTGGATGTCAATGTCTGCTCTTTGGTTTAGGGGCTTTTTTTCCATTGCCGCCTTTTGCAAC
>JAKAJY010000097.1 GCA_021824845.1 archaeon | reverse complement strand
GGTAGAAAAAGAAAATAATAAAATCAAATTCCATGTCAAAGATAACGGTATGGGAATACCGCCAGATAAACAATCAGACCTCTTCAAAAAATTCTACCAAGTTGATACCTCAGAAAGGCGAAAGATTGGCGGTACGGGTCTAGGCCTGGCAATAAGCAAAGGCATCATTGAGAGATTAAACGGGAGAATGTGGGTTGAAAGTGACGGAGAAAATGGAACAGCATTTTACTTTGACCTCCCCGCATAGGCGATTCAATTTTCTTTACATGAGTCACACAATTTCAGAAAGCAGGGTTTTCCTAGACTGCGGCGTTTACAAAAAAACATACCCAATTGTCTAGGCAGTCATAGTGGATCAGAGCGATAGATCTTTGATAGATTTAATCAGGTTATGATGAAAGTATCCGAAGTCTGGCAATAATTATTTTCTGAGTATTACGAGGATCTAGATTCACGCAATGAGCGTGATCTATTTCGTATTGTCACTTCGGTAACACCAGATGCCACAGAGATCTCTCGTTGAGAGATTTTGAGATCATACTTTACACATGCCATGTATAATGCTGCTGCCGCAAGACCCATTGGGCCCTTTCCCGCAGTGAGTTCCTTATCGTTTGCGTCGCTTAGGATCTCATGTGCGTGTCGTTTTATTTTCTCATCCAGATTTAGCTTACTTGCTATCTTTGATATACAACTCAGCGAATCCATTACTGGCATTTTCATGTCCAATTCTTTGAGAAGCATCCTATAGCTGCATGAAACTGCTTTTTTCTTGATGTTTAGTGCGTCCGAGAAATCATTCAATGTTCTTGGAGTTCCGGCATCTCGGCATGCGGCATACGCAGAAGCAGCAAGAACGTGTGGGATGGATCTACCACGGACCAATCCCTTTCCGACTGCCTTTCTATAGATAAAGGCGGCCTTTTCAATCACTGCATCAGATAGGGTGAGTTTGTCCTTTAGCTTGCCTAGTTCCATAAAGGCAGCCCTTAGGTTTCTGCCTGTCTTTTCGCTCTGACTTCTATTGTCCCAAATTCGTAGTCGTCGCATGTCCTGTTGCATGACAGATGAGAGAGATTTCCCAGTAGCGTCTTTGCTCGTACTGCCAATTGTTGTTGCCAGCCCCCTATCATGTATGGCAAGTGAGTTCGGAGTTCCAGTTCGGCTATTATCAGAAGAATCATCAGAGATAAATCGTCGTTCTGGACGAGCGTCTTCGATGTTTTCAACTATTACATTGCCACATTTTTGGCAGAATCGCTCTCCTGTGGAGCCATCAGTAAGCATCGAGCCGCCACATCTAGTACACCCACTCTTTACATTCAAAACTTGCATTATCACAATCGAACTCTATTAACTCTGTTTTTCCTTTTCGCTTCCCATTAAGGTCAAAGTAGAGCGAATTCTGGCAACTCCTCGAATCTTTGTTGCAATGATATCCTTTACTAGTTCAACGGAAGATGCCTCGATTTTTGTTATGATGTCATATGCGCCAAACACTCCACGGGTTTCTTTTATTTTGCTAATTGATTTTAGATGAGAGTAAATTTCCTCTTCTGCCCCTAGCTCACAATTTATCAAGACATATGCAGTAGTCATTATACTATAACACCGGCATGTGTTTTCGACAATAACACTTTAGATCATGACATTCTTTTTGTGCACCGACATAGTCGCTAGTTGTCTTTTTTTCCAAATCGCAGTAACAGACAACTACCTCATCTCCACAACTAACACAAAAACTCATGTTATTGTATACATGTTAACACATATATAGTAATGTATTTGATTTTTATAAAAATATCAGATAATTCAGTAAAATACCATACATTTGTTTGAAAATAACGGTTTTTTGTTCAATTATGAAACTACGCATAGATCACAGAATCTTGTCTGATTATCTACGGATTCCAATGACAATCACAGTTGCATCCTTTGTGACATTTGACTCGCTTGCAATCAGAGCAAATCCGATACCAGTATGATGCAGAACTCATGGTACAATATGATCAATCAATCTAATTAACCTGCGTAAGTCCATATTACACCTCAGCGCAAACTAAGCAGTGTAGTAGTGTGAGTTTGCACATCCAACTCCGGAAAGACTGAAGTAACTATTCAGCTACACTTGATTTACCTTATATGAGAGAACAACTACCTAGTGGTACAATGAGATGCGAGAATTGTGGAGAATTATTACTGGAATCCAGGTCCGAGATTTTGGATAAAATGGAAAATGGAATCAAAATGCAAAATGTCACCAATACGTGTGGCAACTGCGGCCAAGTATGCAACAAGAACATGGCCAAATAAATTAAAAATTATTCATAAAAAAGAATGAATGCCGAATCTATATGCCGGCAAATTGGTTGCCTAACAACGATTCTAGCAGATTCACAATCAATGCAATCCCAAAAATATCAGGACTCGCCATCAATACGGAAAAATCAGACAATGCAATTACCTATGACTTTGCATCATCCAATCCAGCAAATGTGGTAAAGGCAATAACTGATGAAAAAATACAATTACAGATAACACTTGATTATGAAGAGGCCAGCAAGAGAATAATTCATGTTGGAGTATACACCAACATCGGAGAAGCAGGATCAAGTATCAAAAACAGTAATGCGTATGTGATTTT
>JAKAJY010000162.1 GCA_021824845.1 archaeon | reverse complement strand
ACTCATCAAATCGCTATTGGAGCGATTCGTTACAGACCAAGTCAAAGAATATGGCGGATTAGAAGTTGAAACTCCGATCATGTATGATTCGCATCACCCTAGTATGGAGAGCTACTTTAATCGATTCCCAGCAAGACAGTACAATATCAACACAGAAGGCAAGCAGTTGTTTTTGAGATTTGCCGCTTGTTTTGGGCAGTTCCTAATGGCAAATGACTTTCAAATCTCTTACAAGAACATGCCAATGAAGCTGTATGAGCTCACTCGATACAGCTTTAGACGTGAACAATCCGGAGAACTAGTTGGACTGAGACGATTGCGTGCATTTACAATGCCTGATTGCCATGCGTTTTGCACAGATATTCCGCAAGCAGTAGAGGAATTTAGGAAAAGATTTGATCTATCAAGACACGTCCTAAAGGAAGTAGGAATAACTGAGTCCGATTATGAAATGGCAATCAGATTTACAGAAGAATTTTACAACGAAAACAAATCTCATATTGAAGAACTGGTCAAAAAAATGGGAAAACCAGTCTTGGTGGAAATGTGGAAGGAGCGATTCTTCTATTTTGTCCTAAAATGGGAATTCAATTATGTGGATGATATGGGTAAAGCATCTGCACTATCTACTGATCAAATCGATGTAGAAAATGGAATGCGTTATGGAATCAAGTATTTTGATGAAAACAACGTACCGCATCATCCAATCATTTTGCATAATTCGCCAAGTGGCGCAATAGAGCGAGTAATCTACGCATTATTGGAAAAAGCCGCACTGGATCAAAAACAGGGAAGAAAGGCACACCTGCCACTATGGCTTGCGCCGACCCAGGTGAGAATCATACCTCTAAAGGAGGAGTTTTACTCACACTGTGAATCACTAGCAGACAAGCTAGTATCACAAGACATTCGCGTAGACATAGATGATAGAAACGAAAGCGTTGGCAAGAGAATCCGAGAATCAGAAACGGAATGGATCCAGTACAGTTTGGTAATTGGCGAAAAAGAGATTGGACAACCAAACCTTTCCGTCAGGGACAGAAAAACTGGCGATGTCAAAGAGATATCATTTGATGCATTCGTTGAGGAGATAAAGTCACAGACTGCAGGCAAACCATTTACCAAGCTGAACATGTCACGCTACCTATCAAAACGACCTCAAATCATGGTCTGATTCAAGCTCGTTTACTTTGTACATCTCAAAATAGAATAGCAATAGTGTGAACTTTACAATATCTATGAATATCCTGGTCGCAGAGGACAGCGTCGCATATGGTGTGTTATACCAAGAGATATTCCAATCAAAAGGCCACACTGTCAAGCTGACATTTGATGGGCAGGAATGCATAGATGAATATTCGTGCAACAAAACCTATGATGTCATTATTTTGGATTATGGCATGCCGAAAAAGAATGGGATTGATGTAGCAAAGGAAATTTTTGCAATAAATCCAAAGCAAAATATCGTCTTTATTTCTGGATTTGGTGATCAATTGGAATCACAAATTGAGGATCTTGGGTGGGGCAAAAAGGTCCAGTTTGTAGAAAAACCTTTCAGCTCAGTCGCATTGGTCAACAAAGTAGAGCAGCAATATTTCGAATTCCTCCAAAAAATACCTGTCAAGTAAATTTATTTTCTAGTGGATTTTTGAGGTTTGTATGAGTTATTTGGATTTGTATTTGAGCAAGGATCCACTGATAGTCAGTCCTGGCGAGGCAAAAAATCCAATTGCCACAGTGTTTGGCATTCCATTTGATTCAACTCATTCTTACAAGCCCGGCTGCAGGTTTGGCCCCGACGCAATAAGAAAGGCCTTTAACAATATCGAGATTTTCCACCCTGATTTGGGAATTGATTTGGAAACTGCATCAATTGAAGATTTGGGTAATACAATGCATACCGCAAATGTGGAGGATATGTTGGACATGGTGGGCAAGCTAACATCGGAGCTGACCAAAAAAGACCGACTGTTAGTCATTCTGGGTGGCGAGCACTCACTCACATATGGAACATACATGAATGTTCCAAAAGACACAGGTTACATCGTATTTGATGCCCACTATGATCTCAGAGATGGGTATGCTGGAGAAGAATACAGCCATGCATCATATCTTAGACGGGTGGTTGAGAAGAAAGGGGCAGACAGAATAATTCATGTCGGTGCCCGCTCTTTTGTCAAAGAAGAGTTGTCATTTCTTAAAGAAAACAAAATCAAAACTATAACTGACAGAGACATCCGCGATGGCAAAGGGCCAAAGATGGTAAAAGATGCCTTGTCTACATTTGATAAAACATACATCAGTGTAGACTTGGATGTGCTAGACCCGGCATTTGCACCCGGTGTTGGCAACCCCGAAGCAGTAGGAATAACATCTCGTGAGTTATTTGATATGATATACGCAACCAAGGACTCTAAAATCTCTGTACTGGATGTAGTGGAGTTAAACCCAACGTACGATAATGGCGCTACAGCATCGCTTGCAGCCAAGCTGTTATCCACAATGATTGCCATGAATTTTAAATAGACTGAAATTTTCTTTTGTATAATTGCTAAATAATCTGCGAGATTCGCTAAAACCCACACTAGAAAAGCTTGGCGCAAAATTTGGCGCAACCGGACTTTCTCCCAACTTTTGGACTGGTG
>JAKAJY010000180.1 GCA_021824845.1 archaeon | reverse complement strand
ATTTCGTGTTTATCGGCATCAGCCCTTTGATCAATATTCGCTTCGGAGCAATTTTATTATATCACTTGCAGTTGATTCATCGGGCATGTTGTGGGTTGGAACAGATAAAAATCTATCGCGGTATAACAAATACCTGGATCGTTTTGAACACGTCGAATTGCCTGATTCTCAATCCGGTTCAACACCGCAAATGCAAATATCATCACTGCATACTGACCTGAATGGAACAGTCTGGATTGGAACGTTAGGGAATGGAATCTATTACGTTTCGCTAACGGATTCTGTGAGCACACATGCAAATAAAGTGAAGTTTAAAGATACACGGTTAAATAAAAATATTTCAGTCATTACCACAGACAGAGATGGCAAGTTATTTGTAACAACGTACGACGGTGAAATATTTCAGTGTGATCCGTACTCATTAAAGTCTGAACAAGTTGCCTCTCTTCCTTCATATTATTCTTCTGATGTGCAATTTGAAAATGAATACTATCGCTGGCTGTATCGTCAACAGCCAACACAACGCTTGCAAAGTCTTAACCGTCGCGGATTCCGATTTTATCAGAGGAGTAGCGGAAAGTTCGTAACACTGACCTACGATCCGCTCGATGAGGAAAGCATCGGCGCAAATTCTGTGCGCTGTGCGTTTCGAGATAGGTTTGGTTCATTGTGGATTGGTACGAACGGAGCAGGTGTGAGCAGGTATGATGGCGATGTTCCCGGAGCAGAAAAATTTGAAGTGATTCGGGTGAATCGTGGAGCGACACACGGCTTGCAGATGAATTCGATATCAGGCATTGCTGAAGCAAAAGATGGCAAAGTGTGGATCGGTACATATGGTACAGGATTGCATATTTTGAATCCTGAAACACGAACTATTCATCCTCTCGTGTATCAAGTGCATCCGTTGTTGCGAACAATCGAACAGATGATTCGCTGCATCATTCGTCTGCGAAATGGTGATTTGTTGATAGGGACGTATGGCGGTTCTTTGCTCCGTTATGATTCAAAGAAGAAGAGAATGAGCCGATGGAAAATTTCACAGCGACTGCCGTGGAGTTCTTCCATTATGTCGCTTCTTGAAGATACAAAAGGAAATATCTGGATCGGAACGTGGGGAGAAGGCGTCGCACAATATAATGTCCGCACACTTCGGCTTACTATGTGGAAACATAACGAGCACAATCTTTTATCTCCTGCCGGAAACACAGTACGCACTATTATTCAGGATTCATCTGGACGAATCTGGATTGGAACAGATAAGGGAATCAACGTTTTTTCTGAGAAAAAAAATAATTTCATATCTCTCCGTTTATCAACTGCCGACAGCGCGAACATCGCCCAAAATGCTATCTTAACTCTTTTTGAGTGCTCGCGCAGATACATGTGGGTGGGCACATACGGAAGCGGGCTGATCGGTATTAAACTTGCCGGTGATAGTGTTGTGGATATACGTTCGTACTCCACACAGCATGGATTGCCAAACAATGTCATTTATGGAATTCTTGAAGACAAAGGAAAAAATCTTTGGCTCAGCACAAATTTGGGGTTGACAAGATTTTCTCCCTCAAAAGAGACATTTAGAAATTTCGATGCCGCTGATGGCCTTGCAGGAAATGAATTCAATCAGGCATCATTTTTCCAGTTGCGAAACGGAACAATGTTATTTGGTGGCGTTAATGGATTGACACTATTTCATCCGGATAGTGTACAAGAGAATAAACAAGTGCCTGCTGTTATATTGATTGGTTTACGCATACTGGGAAAATCCGCGACGCTCGATTCGAATGTTTCCGCACAAAGGAGATTTCTGTTTTCTCATGAACAAAATGTTATCACGTTTGAGTTTGCCGCGTTCAGTTACATCTTGCCGCATAAAAACAAATTTGCGTACATGATGGATGGATTCGACCGCGACTGGATCTCTTCCGGCGTCAGCCGCGAAGCAACATACACCAATCTTGAACCGGGTGAATATACATTCCGTGTCAAAGCATCCAACCATGACGGCATTTGGAATGAAGTGGGATGTTCTGTGCATGTTGTCATCATGCCTCCGTACTGGAAGACATGGTGGTTCAGGAGCGGGATAGTGTTTGCAATCGCCGGAATAATTGCGGGATTTGTATTCTATCGCATCCGTCAATTGCTTGCCATTGAACGGCTGCGTATGCGAATTGCTTCCGACTTGCATGATGCGATCGGCACAGGCTTGACCGAAATCTCCATTATGAGTGAAGTTGGCGCTAAGAAACATCGTACGATGAAAGCAATGTCAGTAGATTTAACGAAAATCGGCGCGGCAACCCGTTCACTTGCACAAAATCTTTCCGATATCGTGTGGCTCGTCAATCCGAAATTCGATTCGCTTGCTGATATTATTCTGCAACTTAAAAAGTCGTATGATGAACTGCTGCTTCATGCAGGAATTACATTCAAAACTTCCAGTGTGAAGGATGTAGAATCGGTGCGTTTTACCATTGAGCAGAGAAAGAACATCTACCTTCTTTTGAAAGAAGCGATCAATAACAGCATCAAGCACAGCCGTTGCTCGGTGATTGAATTGATGATTACACTGCACGATGGAACAATTAAGATTTCAGTGCGGGATGACGGAAAGGGAATGCAACCGAAATTTACTAACGTAGGAAACGGTCTTGGATTTATGAGCGAA
>JAKAJY010000010.1 GCA_021824845.1 archaeon | reverse complement strand
CGCTAGTCTTGATGATGAGGCAATCAGGCAATTAATCGCGCTGCAGGAAGATCTTCACTTTGGAGTGGGGAGAAAACGAAGAAAGGCCTCAATTGGAATTCATGACCTTGATGCAATAAAACTGCCACTACAATACACCACAGTATCAAAAGATCACAAATTTGTTCCACTAGCAACACAAAACGAAATGTCAGTAAAGCAAATTCTAGAAGAAACCAGTACTGGACAAGACTATTCTGGAATACTTGGCACGGGGCACAACGTTCCGATGATTTTAGACGCTAATGGAAATACCGTATCATTCCCACCGATTATCAATTCTGCACTGACTACTATAACCACAAAAACAAAGAATCTGTTGATTGAGGTTACTGGCAATGATCAAAGCGCAGTGGCAGATACGTTGTCTGTTGTTGCTTCCGCCTTGCAAGGCTTGGGATTCACTCTACATGATTTTAAGACCGATCTGAAAAGCTCTTCGGATTATCTAAAAACGAGAAGCATTATCCTGGATCCTATTCTGGTAAACCAAACACTTGGCTTGCAGCTATCCCCATCACAAATTTGTATGATGTTGCAAAAATGTAGGTTGGATGCAACAGCAAAGGGCAAAAAAATCACATGTGTGATCCCAAGATTTAGATTTGATATTTTTGGCCCAATGGACCTAGTAGAAGAAGTTGCACTAGGATTTGGAATTCAAAATCTTGGGCCAACTCTTCCAGCATCAACCAGTGTTGGACAAAAAAGCAAAACCACACTGGAATTGGACAAGCTAAGTCAAATTATAGTGGGTCTTGGCTTTACAGAGGCACTCAACTCATCACTTACCAGCAAGCAGATCCTGTATGATCACACAAATCGAGACTCACAAAATCTAATCGAAGTGGCAGAATCAAAAAGCCAAGAATACACCATACTACGTGATTCCATATTGCCAGGATTGCTTGAGAATCTGTCTCGAAACATACATGAGACATATCCACAAAAACTTTTTGAGACTGGAACTGTTTTCTCAAAAGGCAATCCCATCAAGGAGTCTATTTGCCTTGCATGTCTTAGCGCGCACAAAGATGCAGGTTATACTGAGATCAAATCCATACTACAATCACTACTAAAGACTGATTCAAACATTGATTGCAAAACAAAAACCGCGGAAAACTCAATGTTTGCAAAAGGCAAAACAGCTGATATCATGATTAATGATAAAAAAATAGGCATAATCGGCGAAATTGATTCACAAGTAATTGATAATTTCAAAATACGTGTTCCTGTAAGCGGATTTGAGATAATCTTGTCTGGTTCTATCTTGTGATAGTTTCTCCGTCATTCATTCAAAATTATATTGATTTTTAGGTCTGACTTAATATTTGAGGGATTCTCACCGTTTTTGCCCTAACAAGGCACACAGACGGACTGGAATGACTATGATGCTAAAACATGATTTTCGGGTCCACCCAGGTGTGCGACATGGGGCTACCCCGGACACAGAGCATGTTTGAGGAAATAGGCTAATTACCTGTGAGAATGTGTGAGTCAGTGCCGGGGTACATCATTTTAAGCAAAAATTATTAGATTTGCAAAGTTGGTATCATGCAATGACAAATTATTGGCTGTGTAAGCAAGAGCCAAGTACATACAACATTGAGCAGCTAAAAAAAGAAAAAACCACTGTCTGGGATGATGTCCACAATAATTTGGCGCTAAAACACATGACACAGATGAAAAAAGGCGATCTTGCGTTTTTCTATCATACTGGTGATGAAAAACAAGTTGTAGGGATTATGGAAATAATATCAAATCCATATCCAAACCCAAAAGAAAAAAACCCAAGGTTTGTTGTAATGGATGTCAAATACAAAAAACATTTGGATAATCCTGTTACTCTTACTCAAATAAAGACAAACAAGAAATTCAAAGACTGGGAGTTGTTGAGAATCTCAAGACTCTCCGTTATGCCGGTTCCGTCCCAAATCTGGGAAGAAATACTCAAAATTTCCCAAAAATAGAAACTGCCAATAGGTTTATTGATATATCCCGAGGTGTATACGTTAATCATGGCAACAGCATACGTTTTGATAAACTGTGAACTTGGTTCAGAAGAAGCCATCATTAAACAACTCAAATCACTTGATGGCGTAAAAGAGGTTCACGGCACCTTTGGTGCATACGACATCTTGGCCAAAATAGAGTCTCCAACGGTTGAGGCATTACGTGAAACCATAACTTGGAAGATTCGTAAAATCGAGAAAATCCGATCTACATTAACCCTGATGGGTATTGAGGGTCAATCTTAAACACTCTCTTTTTCTTGTGTCATGCTCTTGCATTTCATATTCTTGGTAACTAGAGATGATCTAGACCAAAGAGCCCAAGAATTTGAGTACATACAACAAATGAGCTATTTTTACAAAAAATGGATTCATGATACTTTTTCGCTTGATGTTGATGTACAATGCGATGAGATGATAGTACCAAAACAAAGTATTCTGCGAAGATTGGACACGGCTGTCTTGGTTGAGGATCACAAGAGCCGCGACCCGAATGTGTTTCATTTCTATCTGTGCAATTTCAACCCGTTGTGGACTGATTGCACATGCGAAGGATACTATGCAGAAAACTTTGCAATGACTCTATGGAAAAAACCAAAGGACGATGATTTTCTTGCAGACTGCCAAAAAAACTGCACCGTC
>JAKAJY010000111.1 GCA_021824845.1 archaeon | reverse complement strand
GCTGACCAACTTTTTTCTCATCTCGAGCTGGCTATTCAGTGCCAGATTTTCAGCTACTGTCAAATTCGGAAAAAGAGAAAAGTCCTGGTATATAACCTGAATTCCTTCATGAATAGCGTCTATTGGATGTAAGTGATGGTATTTTTTGTTGTCAATAATGATCTGACCAGAATCCGGCCTTTCAACTCCTGCAATGACTTTGATCAGCGTTGATTTTCCAGATCCGTTCTCGCCTGCAAGACAATGAATCTCGCCTTTTTTTATCTTCAATGAGACATCGTTCAAGGCATGGACACCCGCAAAACTCTTGTCGATGTTTTCCACCGCAAGGAACACTTGTTCCATTGTATTCTCACTCTCGATCAATATTTATTCGTGCATAGTCAATAACCATCCGACAATATGCATTGCCGGATGGTTATTAATTAAGCTCAGTCTCTGACGATCAGAAATTATACTGGTTCATGTTCGCAGGAGTGACATCAACCCAAGCCTGTCCATAGAAGACTTTCGGATTCTGCGGATCGCGTTTGATCTTCTCGTAACCTTTAACGCCAAGATTCATGCCATCGGTTATTTTCCCCCCAGTGAGCAGGGTTAATGCCATTTTATTCATCACATAGCCTGCATCGGCTGGATCCCAGAAGAAAATCATTTTCACCGCACCGGATTTCAGATACTGTCCAGAGCTGGAAACAAGGCTTGTGCCAACAACAGACACCTTATTCTGCAAGCCCGCTTCCTCGACTGCAAGGCCAGCACCTGGGGCAGTGGTGGAAGCCGAGCCAAGAATACCTTTAAGATTCGGGTATTTGGTAAGCAGTTCCTTTGTCTTCTGGTAGGCGATATTCTGGTCGTCATACTCTTCGTTGCGGCGGGAAACAAGCTTCATCTTTGGATATTTCTCTTTCTGACGAGCTTCAGCACCATCCATCCACTGGTTATGAGACTTCGAGGTAAGGCTTCCAACGAAGTTAGCATATTCGCCCTCATAATTCATGAATTTGGCGAGATTATCCATCATGTGTGCGCCATATTCTTCGTTCACGAATGCCTCGATATCGTAGTCGATATTCTGCTGGTTGGTCGCCTCATGACTGATAACGATAATGCCCGCATCTCGTGCTTTCTTCAGGACAGGCTCAAGCGCTTCAGGAGAGAACGGCACGACACAGATGGCATCTACTTTCTGAGCGATCAATCCTTCGATGATCTTGACCTGCTCTGCAGCATCAGCTTTTGCTGGCCCAAGGAGGAATGTCGTATTACCGGTATCTTTTCCGAATTTGACAACACCCTCTCTCATCCTGTCGAACCATGCGATGCCATCCACTTTGACAACTGTGGCAATTGTGAATTTTTTGCTTGCAGTTGTCGCTGTCTGAGCAGACACCAACCCGACTACCATCATAGCAAGCAACATCCCAAGAAGAATTCTGCGTTTCATTAAAACCTCCTTAAAGTTTTAATAAGTACAGATATTATCTACCCGGCTTTTGAAAGTTGTCAAGATATATTTTTAGTATTTTTATTCGCCATGCTTTTCATGAAGTTCAATAGTAAATACTTTATATAATCTAACCAATATAATTACTATTTTATTTTAATACCGACTATAAGCAGAGATCGTCTTCTTGGCAGCTAAGACATTGGCGTCTTTTGATACCTCAAGAGGAATCGCTGGGTTTCGCTGTACAGCAATGCTTCGACAGACAAACACAGGATAATTAAATTCAATTAAAATTTTAAATTAAATTTGACAGCAATTGAATTATAGGATACAATATTACAAGGATAAATCAGAATTATGGCAGGAACTTTACAGGATATTGCTGACGCGGCAGGTGTTTCAATTGCAACTGTTTCTCTTGTGCTCAACGGCAAAGAGGGTATATCGGCGGAAACACGCCAGAAAGTAATGCAAGCTGCAGAGGCTCTCAATTACAGACCAAAAAAGCAACAGAGCCTCATGTCTGCCAATTCAAGAAATACTATTCAGTTCCTTAAAATCGCGATGCATGGGCATACAGTGAACCGTGACCATAATGTTTTCATCTCTGATTATATAGATGGAATGTTTCGGGAAGCCCAGCGCCAAGGTTACAAATTGGAAATAGCCAACATAAAGGGAGAATCGATAGACTATATTATCGATTCTCTTCTTTCCAGGAAACCGGAAGGCGCTATTCTTCTCGGAACTGAATTTTCCCAGAACGATGTCATTGCGCTGAAGAGCATCGATTTCTGTCCAATCGTTGTTCTGGATACCTATTTCGATTACCTGGACCTCAATTTTGTGGACATGAACAACAGCGATGCTGTCTATAAAATCATTGAATACCTGGTATCATGCGGCTTCAGGAAAATTGGATTTATAAACAGCAATGTGCAGACGAGAAATTTTTATCTCAGAAAGCAGGCTTTTATAGGCTCGATGCAGGTGCTTGGCCAGAAAATCGATGAAAATTATATTGTCGATGTAGATTCCACATTCAATGGCGCTTATAAAGATATGATGGTGCACCTATCAAGAGGAATCAAATTGCCGGAATGTTATTTTTGCGCGAACGATATTATGAGTTATGGTTGCATAAAAGCATTCAAGGAAAATGGCATCAGGATTCCGGAGGATCTGTCTATAGTCGGCTTCGACAATCTGCCAATGAGCGCTTCAATGGATCCGCCATTGACTAC
>JAKAJY010000080.1 GCA_021824845.1 archaeon | reverse complement strand
CACAGTCTTATATCCAAAATAGCAAAAAGCACATCTGAGAACAAAATGCCAGATGAATCATGCAGAAACTGTGGCGGAATGCTACGAAAATGCACCATATGCGCCGAATGCAAAAGCGCAGTCAGCCTTGTGTGCATACAGTGTGGTAGACGGACCCAAGAACAAGTACATGCCTTGTGCTTTATGGCCGAGATTCCAAAAATTGAAGAGCCGATGACTCTTCCAAAAGGAATATTCCAAAAACAGATTCTTGTAGCCTAAGGAGAAATCATACCTAAGGCTTAAGTAGTCTTTTCCGACCTGATCTCATCTATGCGTAGAGTTGGTACAGTAGTGGTACTATTTGCTATTTTGCTGATTCCAACACATGCATTCTCACAAAGCTCGTCTAGAATTATTCTGCTGGATACCTTTGGAGACTACAAAAAAGGCGAAAATGTCTTTGTCTTTGGGGAGTTGGCGCAGGTCTCACCAGACTTGTACGTTGTAACCCAAATAGTAAACCCAAACGGGGATCTCTGCCAGATTCAGCAGCTAAAGCCATTATCCAATGGAAATTTTGTAACAGACCCAATTCCACTTACTGGCAAGATTTGTGGTCTGACAGGAAAATACGATGTTCGAATATTTTATGGTGATTACACCGCATCAAGCTCATTTAATGTCAAAAACGAAAAACTACAGGAAAAGTCCGGCAAGGACTATCTGAGCTCTGCAATTTCACTAATAGAGTCAAAGATCTCATCAGTCAAAAAATCATCAACCATATCGAGTGACTATGAGAACAGATTTTCTGAATTACAAGAAACCATGGACCTTTCCAAACTAAAGGACCTTTACATTGATCTATTCTTGGTATATCCTGCAGAAGCAGACATCCTGGACCTGGATTACAGAATCCGACCTGCAGTGGAAACAGCATTTGCAACCACCAAATCACTTGTCACAGAATCAAAGCTAGATGTAGATGAGGCAAAAAAAATCGACAGACAGACTGCCGGAATTGTGTTTTATTCTGGAATTGGCGATGACAAGTCCGCAATAAGGGAGCTAAGCGACATTTATGTTTCAATAACAAATGTGGACCCACAAAAGGCACCGCAGGAAAAACAGCTTAGCTACTCTGAGCTGAACCAACTACTGCTAAACCTAATGACAAAGTCCCAATCCATAATGAATAGTCTAGTCAAAGAAGAAATCGGATTCATCTTTGCTCGGGGCACGGGTCCTGTCTATGCAGAGGAGCTAAACGACTTGGTGAATCTCTTGACCGAGGCAAGGCTACTTGATGGCACACTCAAAAAAGACGACAATTTATCCCGACTGGTAAGAACTGAGTGGAGCCAACTGCGAGAATCACTACTTGGCAAGGAAACACTGGCAGAATTCTTGGAAGCCAAGCCAAAGGTCGATAAGCTGCACGAGGCCACGTTACTTTTGAGACACCTCGACAAAGTGGATAGATTCGTATCCTCAAACAGCACCGAAAACTCTGAGCTTGCCATACTAATCCAGCCAAGACTGGATTCGCTGATGAATAAGCTCTCCAGTGCCACCTCACCCCAAGATATCATTGATTCACAGCAGGAAATCATTGATATGAAAAATGTCATAGAAATCTCATCTCGAATATCAAGCACCATAACATTTGCCAAAAATAATAATTCCGGAAATGAGTCAATGATTGACTCATTCCAGATTTTACTGGACAAGGTAAAGGATGCACAGACACTAAACGAGATACTCGACATAGTGTCTGATTACGAGGCATCAATCAATGATCTAAGAGAAAAACGCAGCCCGTTATCTGTTTTAAAATTTGATTATGAAAAGCTAAGATCAAAAGCGGAACTGCAATCCGACTATGAGAGTCTCAATACAATAACAAATGCACTAAAGGTCATCGAGACTGCAATAGAAATCGAAAAAGGAAATCCCACAATAAACAAAATCGATAAAATCGAAGTCCTTCTAAACTATTACAGCACCCAAGGCTCGATAATTCGTGCAAAGCTTGACTCTTACACAAAAGACGCATACAAGATTCGTGCATCCGAAATATTACAGCGCGCAAAATCAATTGAAAATCTCATATTGCTCGGTGAGCGACACAACAAGTTTCTGCCTGGGTATCTCGACTTTACTGATTCCATGAAAGTGCGCCTGAATGAGGCACGCGATTTGGTGGTTAAAAAGGACCTTGATGCCGCAGACAACCAAATTCGGGCACTGTTTGATGAGTGGCGACAGGTCTCTGAGAGGTATTCGGAGGATCCGTTTGGCTCAGAGGAAGGCTATTCTTTGGATGAAATAAAGCGAATAGAGTACCGCAAAAAACTGGAACAAATCTCTGGATTTGTAAACACATTCTACAATGCGGGCTTTGATTCACATTCGCAGGAATTTCTAACCATGACCGAAGATGCGTATGAGTTGGTAGATTATGGAAACTGGGATGATGCGGAAAAAAAGTTAAATGAAATCCGTAACTTTGTATCCAACGAACTAGAAGACGATCACAAAAAGATACTATTTGATATTTCGTACAATCCTGAATCGCAAATCTGGGTAATGAATGGTGCAGTAGACAAGGAACTATTTGATAGACGCGAAAACCTCTACCTCACTGTTTATGACGTGCAGGGTGCTCAACACAGCACACTAAAGTTCTCTGATACTAAGGATGGTGATTTCTACACC
>JAKAJY010000028.1 GCA_021824845.1 archaeon | reverse complement strand
CTCACCAGCACTGTTTGATGTATTGTGGAGGGGAGTTTCAGTTAGCGGACCAGTCGTCATTACAACTGAGGAATTTGGTCCAGTCGAGATAAACATGCCAATCTCATTTTATGAAATGAACTATCCAGAGATTGCGTCACAGATAACAGGTGAAGCAAGAGATGTAATGAGCATGCCACTAATTGACGCATCTGGAATCTTGTTGGATATTGGCGCCTGGCACTTTTTGGCAGACCCGACTGGAATAGTCGCAGAGACTAGCAAATATGGATTCTCTGGCGCCAAAGTGGTAGTATCGTCATTTACAATGGGTGAGAGCAGCTTCAGAGAAGGACAAATTAAAGAAAAAGAATTTGAAGCAACATTTACCACTGATAAGACTTATCATATTAGAACAATCGAGTCTGGTGACTCTGGAAATATTTTCCTTGCAGGCTATGCGTCCCCTGACAAACTAGGTGGAGGCGAGGTCGTAGGGGTATCACCAGAGGCACCATCGACAGGTGCACAAACATCATCTGGCTCTTTCCCAATATTCATCATATATGGAATGGCTGGCATGGCAGCAGTCGGTGCAGTTGGCTTTTTCTGGTGGAGCAACAAGAAAGCAAAGAAGGACTCTGAATACATCCAGACAGGAATTGATCCAAAGTACCTCCGAGGAGTAGACACCAGCGAAGCATCTGGCGGATACAAGACCAACAGAGGAGAAGCAGAATTAATCTCTGATGATGCAAGCCACAAACAGCACACAAGCGTATATGACCAAGGCTCTACACGCGGCTCACTTCCGGCAGGCTATACACAGCCAAAGGAAGAACCAAAACCAAGCTCCAATCGCGGCTCTATGCCAAAAGACTGGAAACCATCATCCTAGCCAAGACTAGAATCTTTTATTGTACTGACTTTGGATTTTCTGTACTCTAGTGCCATTAGTGTTATGGCAAGCACTCCTGTGATCAGCAGAATTATCTCTATTGTCTGAATCAAAGAGTGTGAGAACGAGTCCATGATTCTTGTCTCATTTATGCTAGACACCAAATATCCATACGAAAATACGACATAGTTTGTTGCCCAGTGAATCAATAATGTCGCAACAAAGCCGTACCTATAGTAGACCCAACCAATTATTATTCCTGACATTGCAGCTTGTGCAAACTTGCCTGAGCTCCATTGGTCTGATAGAACATGGGCTGCGCCAAAGATGACACCAACCAGAACAATCAGAATGATTGCCTTTTTTGAGTCGGTGATTGGCAGATTATCCGATGGATTCCATAATGCTTTGAAGAAAAGCTTGGCAGATGCCCTGTGTGAATAAAGCAGAAACAGTGGAATGCCGACCAATACTATCCTAAAGCCAAACTCTTCAATCATTGGGGCTATGGTGATATCAAAAAACTGTACTAGGTCATTCTCAAAGACTGGTAGTGTGATTGTGATTCCAAGCCCCTGTTGTATGATATCTATTGCACCAGATAACACAATAACAATTGAGAACCACTTTATGGTGTGCACCAAATAATTGCCAGTCTGGGATTCGTATGAGCCTGACATTATTGGGGATAGTACTCGCAAAAAGTTCTTTTTTGGACCCATGCTTGCTATAACAAATAAAATCAGAAACGCTGCCCATATCACAACAAAGACATCGCCAATTCCAAGCCAGGAAAACGCACTCAGATCAATCTGATTTGCCCAATCTAGTTCTGTTACTGGCAGCTCATAGTCGATACTTTTTCCTATCTGTGAGTTAAAGAAAAGATATGCGCCAATTGGGAATGATAGTATCATCAGTCCGAAAACTACGGAGATTAATGCTGAATATGGGATTGCTATGCCTTGTAGGATTTTGTGGTCTTGCATTAGTGGACTTCGATGCTGGACTCTGAGAATCCCAATTTGACTAGGGTTTCTTTCATGGTGTCACGATGATCACCTTGCAGGAAAATGTAATTGTCCTTTGTCGTGCCACCACATGCGTATTTTCGCTTTAGATCACTTAGTGTACCGTCCAGATCATTTAGCTTAGAATCCAGACCCTCGATCATGGTTCCTTTTTTCTTGAATCTTCGCTCTTCTAATCGGATAACAATTTTGTTTGATTCCTTGTTTAGATCGCCACAAGCACACAAATCTTCAGGTAGTCCACATGTGTTGCAAATTACTGCCATTAGTTACTAATGATCTATCCTTGAGCCATCTATTAAGCCTTATTGGATTTTCTTACAAAGTTTTTACAACACATTTGCACAAAAGTATCATGTCGCAGGATGTGCGAAAAAAGGCAGTCGAGATGTTGCTAAAAGGAGCCACACTACTTGCAGAGCCGTGTCCGTATTGCAAAGGTGTTCGCGTAATGAAGGATGGCAATGCCTTGTGTGTTAGCTGCGGCAAGGAACCAGATCAAACCGTGGCAGAGCAGCAAAAAACGGATCAGAAAACAAGCCCACTTTTGGATTCGCTAAACAAAAAGCTAGAGGAGCTGGCAAAACAACTGGAATCGGAAAAAGACTTGGAGCGTCAGCAACAGATACTAAAATCGATAAACTCGCTTTTGGAGACCATACAAAAGGCACAGAAATAATAACAAGATGGAACGACTCAACGGTGAGATTCGAGACCGTGAGAAAGTTGTAAGGGGATTAAAGAAAGCAGAATCACCTTTGCTTTCAGGCTATCAGATTTACCACAATTACGTAAGACCGCACATGAGTCTGAACGGT
>JAKAJY010000175.1 GCA_021824845.1 archaeon | reverse complement strand
AATACTGGAGCTAGCGCCGTCAGTCCAATCAGCAACAAACCGATATTCAGTGTGATTTTTGCAACACGCTTTCTCATCGTTTCATACTCCTTTGCAAAAGCATCTGCAGTATTGTGAAGAAGAGAATAATTGCAAAGAGAACGAATGCAATTGCCGCTGCGTATCCCATACTCCACCAGCGAAATCCTTGTTCGTACATCAACAGAACAATACTTGTTGTTGCATTCAACGGTCCACCCTGCGTCATCACGTACGGCTCTGCAAATAACTGGAAGTAGCCGATGATCGTGATCATCACAACAAACACTGTGGTCGGCTTCAACATCGGAATGGTGATCTCTTTGAATTGCTGCCACCAGCTTGCGCCGTCAAGATGCGCCGCTTCATACAGATCGTCGGGAATATTTTGCAGTCCCGCGATGAAGATGAGCATATTGTAACCGAAATTTTTCCATACAGCCATAATGATAATCGCAGGCATCGCAATATCAGGATCGCCGAGCCAATCAATCGGTGCAATACCAAATTGTGCAAGCAGATAATTTAATATACCGTGCGCCGGATGATAGAGATACCGCCAAATGATCGCAACTGCAATTAAACTTGATACAACAGGAAGAAAATAGACTGTGCGATAGAACGATTTGAACTTTGCGAGTTTTGAATTCAACATTAACGCAGTGCCGAGCGATACCGCAACAGATAACGGCCCGCCGGCAAGAACGAAATAGAATGTATTCTTCAGCGCTTTCCAAAAGAGCGGTGTTTCAACAATGCGCACATAATTTTGAAATCCGACAAAGCGAATGTAATCCCAATTCCCGAGCGCATAAATATCGAAATCGGTAAAACTCAACATGAATGCGGCGAGAACAGGGATAACAAAGAATATTGCAATCACCCCCATTGCGGGTGAAAGGAACATCCATGCGGCAGTTGTGCGGGAAGCTGTGTTCATTGGTCGTATCTTGAATTAAGCCGACCTCTATCCCCCTCCTTGAGGGGGTAGGGGGGAGGAAATATTTTTTTGCTGCTCAATCATTTCTACAGAATACAAAATCTGTTGTCTCACATTTTCTATACTGCGTAACACTTCATCATCAGTAAATCTCAACACTATAAATCCTACTTCCTCTAATTCTTTTTGCTTTACCTGATCCTTTTTTATGGTCTCTTCAAACTGATGCGTATATCCATCAACCTCAATAACAAGCATCAATTCTTTACACATGAAATCAGCGATGTACTTCAATACCGGACGTTGACGTCTGAAACCGTATCCTTTCATCATTCCTGCACGCAGAACATATTTCCACAAACATGCTTCTGCTTTCGTCATTGAATTCCGATTCGCACGTGCAAAGGGTTGAAGCGTGTTATTATAGCCGTAATGGTTTTTTTTCCCGGCTTTTTCCAAATTCAGAACTCCTCCCCCTTAATCCCCCTCGTAGAGGGGGAAAATAAATTTCAAACACATTCTCAAACAAGAATCATTCATTATTTCCTCACTTTTACCCCCTCATTGAGGGGGTACAGGGGAGGATTTCTCCACCAACCAACGCCGTTTTTCAAGCATCACATCCACTTCGCCGTCAAATTGTTTCAGCGCTTGTTCAACTGTCATTGTGCCTGTTGCAATGTATTCAACATAGATCTGCAGGCGAATTACGATCTGTTCCCACTCGGGTATCTGCGGCAATGGATCAACGCGCTGTAATTGCTGATAGAATGCTTTAATATATTTATTGTTCGCCAGCGCAGAATCTTTCCACGCCGACTGGCACGGAGGAAGATTGCCGGTGATCTTATAAAACTCAATTGACTGTTCAACCGATGACAAAAACTCGATCAACTTCCACGCCGCCTCTTTGTGTTTGCTGTTCTTGAATACGACGAGACTCGTTCCCAGCGGAAGCGATGTGCCGGGAGAGATCGAATCCATTGTCGGCAGCGGCGCAGTCATCCATTCATTCTGTAATTCTGGAGGAATGCGACGCGTAAATTCTCCGATGTTCCACGGACCGGTGATATACATCGTGATCAGCCCTTCGGAAAATGAACTATAGAGATTGGTGATGAGCTGCATTCCTGAAGGAGAATATTCTTTCTGATACATTTCAGACAGCAATGAAAATGCTTTGGTGAATTGTTCGCCGCTGAAATTCCCCAGTGAATTTTTATTCTTCAGCAAATTTCCGCCTGATTGCATTCCTAATGCAATTGCCGGCACCCACTCGTTTGTCGGTAGAAAGAACGGATAGCATATTTTCTTTTTCGCTTTTGCCTGACGCTTGATAGTCTCTGATGCTTTTAGCGCTTCCGCCCATGTTTTTGGAAATTCATTGTAGCCCGCTGCTTTCAGAATATCTTTTCTATAATAGACAACGCGCGTGTCAACATACCAGGGAATTCCAAACAATGTTGAGTCGATGATATTCGTTTTCAACACGCCGGGAAAAATATCCTTGATGTCCGTCAGCGATGATTGTTTAACGTACGGTTCGAGCGGTTCAAGAGAGTTGAGAACGGTGAATTCTGGAATCCATGTATTCCCTAATTGACCGACATCGGGCGTGGAGCCGCCGGCATACGCGGTGAGCAGTTTTTCATGCGCCGCTGTCCACGGGATCTGTTGTACTTCAACCTTGATTGTTGGATTGCGCCGTTCAAATTCTTTGATGAGCGGCTGCACCATTTCCCCTTCGTTCCCCATTCCCCAAAATTTGA
>JAKAJY010000166.1 GCA_021824845.1 archaeon | reverse complement strand
TCAATAAACTTTTCAACATCCCGATTCAAATTCAGGGGTTCGCTGCTGATGACGCATTCACCATTGAAGATATTGACATGGCTGAAACCATGATGGGTGTGGACGGTAAACTTTCGGGCGGCTGGATTCCCGTGCCAAAGTCTCTGGAAATCACCTTGCAGGCTGATTCTGCGAGTAATGACTTCTTTGACGCATGGGTTGCAGCTGAATCCGTGGCAAAGGAAAAATATACAGCCAATGGTTCCATTCTGTTGCAAGGTACTGGCAGGCTTTATGTGCTGACAACCGGCTTCCTGAAAAAAGGTAATGTTATGCCTCCTGCAAAGAAAGTGCTGCAACCTCGCAAGTTCACAATCGAATTCCAATCCATTACCGGCGCTCCTGTATGAGAAAAGAATTAATCTACAAGGCAACTAATGGCCGCGATGCAGGCAAAGAATTCCTGATTACGGAAATGTCTGCACGCAAGGCGCATAGCTGGGCCACTCGCGCCCTGTTTGCCGTGATGAATGCCGGGCTTGAAGTGCCGGAAGAATATGCCGATGCTGGATTTGCTGGCCTGGCTGCAGTTGTTTCTTCGGGCGATAAGGAATTGCTTGGCATGTTCATCAAGACATTGGGCAAAGTGAATGTTGAATTGGCTGAACCTTTGCTTAATGAACTTTTAGATTGTGTGCAGATGCTTCCCGATGCTGGCAATCACAACATCAAGCGCAAGCTGATTGATGAAGATATTGAAGAGGTTTCAACCATCTTCACATTGCAGAAAGAAGCCCTCGTCCTGCACATGTCTTTTTTTACGGGCGGCGCTCGGTAGATTTTGGGCCGAGTGTCGATAAAAATCCGAGGCTTCTGGAATATACAAATGTTCCGCGATACATTGGCGCGATAATCTCAAGCAAACTTGCAACGATGGTCGAACTTGATACAATCCTATCCACTCAGGATATGTTTGATCTTCTGGAAATCATCGCAGTCGATAATTACAATCAGCGAATTTTAAACAAGGCGGAATAATGGCAACCATCGTAGACTCATTACTGGTAACGCTTGGCTTCGATGTTTCCGACTATAAAAAGGGCGCTGCTGACGTTAAAAAGACTCAGAAGGAAATGGAAGATGATTCGACCAAATCCAAGAAAAAGACCAATGAGCAAGACAAGAAAATAGCCGAAGAGCAAAAGAAACGCTCCAAGGAAATGGAGATGCGCAACAAGGCTATCTTGCAGGGCATGAACAAAATCCGCAATGAAGCCTTGAGCCTGCTGGCCGTGTTTACTGCTGGCATGGGTATCAAGAATTTCATTGAGTCAACTATTGATTCCGGCGCAAGTCTGTCCAGAATGTCTAAAAACTTGGGCATGACTGCAAAGGATTTGGCCGAATACAAACTCGCCAATGAAATGGCAGGCGGTTCTGCTGAAGGCATGGTAGAACAGCTTAAGTCTGCTGCTGCTGATATTTCACAGGTTCAAATCGGCAAAGGTCTTAGCACTGCAATGGTGGAAACCATGCGTTATGGTGCTATGTACGGTCAGACTGTTGATCTGTCAAAAATCAAAACCGCGAATGATCTGCTGAAAAAACGTGCAGATATTTTGGCCGCAATCTCAGACCCATATCAGCGCATGTCCGTGGCAAAGGCTATGGGCATTTCAGAGGATACCTACAATCTCATGAAACTCGGTGCTGCTGGCGTTGATAAGATGAAAGAAGCGCAAGCCGGACTCGCTGCATCACAAGCCGCAAATGCTGATAGGGCCGAAGCATTCCGCAAGAAAATAGTTACACTGAAAAATTCATTCAATGAAGCCGCGACGAATGTATTGATTGCGTTCATGCCAGCACTTGAACAAGGAATCAAGCTGATGCAGCAATTTGCCAATTGGGTAAATGCGCATCAAAAGGATATTTCCGTCTGGATTACTGAAGGCATCAAAAAGATAGGCGAATTTGTCCAGGCTATGCGCGAAATGGCTCCATTTATCATTGGGACATTCCAAGTGATCGCTGGCATCATCAAAACAATAGCAGAAGCAATCAATCAAATAGGCTCTGCGATTCGCTCTGTTCTGCCAGAATCGGCAATGGATAAAATAGGAGAACTTGTTGCCAAGGTGATGTCATTGGGCGGCAGTGTAGAAGCCAATGCAGCTCTGACGCAGACAACAAAAATGCCTGTGGGTGCACAGACAAACATATCCAAAAGTGCAGTATCAACATCAAGCAGTGAATTGAAAATCGGCACAGTAAATATCCAGACTCAGGCAACAGATGCCGCTGGAATTGCTAAAGGCTTCGGTGGTGCAATGACTCGTTATGGCTTCGTTAATCAGGGCGCGACAGGGGGTTATTAATGGCATTCCCTAATTTCCCCGGTATTCCGCCATTGCAAAATCCCGGCCCCGCTGCTATTGCGCTCATTGCATCCGCTGGCATCACAAAGCTGCTTGATGCGATTGCCCCTAAATGGGGAGTATATGCGATGCTGGTGGCAGAACCTATAATCGTTCCCGATAACATCATGTCGGTTGATTACGTGAACGCCTCAAACATTATGAATTATCCGGTTGAAGAAGGTTCATTCGCTTCGTACAACAAAATCCAGAATCCAAAAGCTTATAGTGTGGTGATGACGAAGGGCGGTTCAGAAAGCAGCCGGACATCATTCATCCGTAAACTTGAAGAACTTCAAGACTCGCTTGAGCTATATGCAATCGTCACGCCGGAGCGCA
>JAKAJY010000108.1 GCA_021824845.1 archaeon | reverse complement strand
AGGGTGGTAAAGACATTTGTCTGAATTAGTATTGTCTCCAAGTCGTCTTGTGCACCTGCAAGTGAGCCTGCAGTGACTTGCACCAAAAATGGGTAGACTGATTTTGGCGGAATCATCTGTGGGGTGACAGAGTTTTTCCACATCAGTTGGTTTCCAGCAGGACACGACCAAGAGCTTGGGGTAGGTGCCACAGTCACCGGAGCACATCCGTTTACATCAAAAATCTTGTCGTTTGATTGCGCCCTAGGAGTTACCGCGTTTATTACCACCTTGCTCACATAGATGGGCTGGCTGGTCGGATTTACCACGTTTACGCCCCAAAGTCCCTTCTGTGCAGAATCTCCAAATGGGGATGGTAAAACCATGAAAATCTCAGGTTTTGAGAGCAAGGTTTGGGTCAGTATGGTTCCCAAGCCGTTGTTATCTCGCAGATACACCAACTGTTTTTCGCTGTTGCTCTGAATTGGTGCCTTTGTCGGCTCATCTATTCCTCTTGCAAAGCCGGAAAATGTCACATTTGTTCCAATTGTTCCCATCAGATTGTACTTCCATGCAAATATGGCCGATTCCGCAGGTGCAAGATCAGACATTGCTTGTATGACAGGAGACGATGCAACAACAGTGGATGATGGTGTTACAATTATTGGGTCCGCAGTAACATTTAGTATTCGAGTATTTCCAGTGTTGGTTACAAAAAGCCAGGCAGTTGCATTTTCTCCTATTCGAACATCTGGTGGGTCGATCATCATTTTTGCCCTGAGTGGACCGTTTCCACCAACCTCTAGCTCTGCAGTACGTATCGTACCAATTGAAGAGATTACTTTTACCAAATAATCCCCAGAGTCCATGTATAGTGGATAATTTTCAAGAATCTGAGTTCCATATCCTGGGGCCAAAACGGATTCGGTGTAATTAGTCTCAAATCTTGTTGCGTGACGGTTCGGATCAGTCTGATTAATTATCCAGATATTGTCAATCTGCAAAGAATTGCTGCCCTGATTTTTCACATATACTGCCAGACGGTTATTGTCAACATTGTCCGCAGAAACAGAAACAATGAATTTTTCCTGAATTTTTTTAATTTCCGCATCTGCAATTACCTGTTGGGTCTTTATCATATCCGATTGTGTTTCTATTATCAGGTATGACACGGACAGTCCACCAGATAGTAAAACCAAGAAAAACACTGAGCCGACGATTGTTGAGATTCCTCGTTTTATCTTATCTCACCACTCAGAATAACATTTTCAGATGCGCGAACCCCACCAAAGTTGATTCCAGTCAGAATTGGCTTGGATAATGCGATATCTGAGGATAACGCATCATCGAGCTTGATTATTAGTCGCACTTCCTCGTCTGCATCTACTCTGTTTTCGGACTTTTGAGCAAGTCCGGTAGTAGAAATTATGCTAAATTTTCCATTCAGCGGGTATTTTCCGGCATAATCATTGTTGCTTGCGTCAAGGGATTGACCACCGGTGTTTTGGTCCCAAATATGCTGAACGCCATTGATTTGTATTCCCTTGAGATACACAGATTCCGTGCTGACATTTCTGATTTGCAATAACAGAAATTCAGTTCCGGGGTTTGCACTGTTTGGAATGTTATCGGCAAATCCTTGACAGCCCTTGGCACAGAGCTTTTTGTCAAACTTGTTATCAATGCTGCCAATGCCCAAAAGATCATTTGAGTCACGTGTATCATATCCAGTAAGCTTGATTGCATATGATGATTGTATAGAGTCAGATTCAGGTGTATTCTGAAAACCACTTCCATAAACAATGCTTGCCAAGAACACAGAACCCGCAGTGGTTATTCCCAAAAGCATCAGAGTCGCAATTATTTCAGATATGCCTCGTCTTTTTGGAATCATGTGTTAAACGGCCTCGCCGAGATTTCAAAGAAATTTCCCTTTTCCGTTGTGATTGCTACTTTGTATTCCGCATCGCGGTATATTGGATCATCCCATGTTATAGTAGAGATGTTTCCAATTTCTGATATTGCAAGGCCTATCTTTGGCTGGACGTTTAGGGAAATGTTTTGATCATTTACGATTAGCTCTTGGGTTTCTGTCTTTACTATGGTGACTTTGTTTATTGTGGATTCTGTTGTACCTACATTTCTAATCGATATTGTGACTTGTTTGCTGGCAGGATCAAATCGTACATGCTCAAATACAATGTCCTCTTGTCCTTTTTCGTTTTCGAGTGTAATTCCGCTTGCAAGGCGGTTGTTTATCTCGCCGACTTGGTTTAATCCCTTGGTAACTATGACAGTCCCAATAGGGACAACTATGGCAAGCATGAAAAGCGTGCCTATAATCTGACTTACTGCACGCTTAGATTTCCATTTCATGTAGGTTTATCGCCGTCTGGTTTTTTGCTCTTAGCAGAGACGATTTTTTGGACTTCGGCTGTGATCTCATCAATGTTTTGTGACGATATTATGGAAAGATTATACTTGGATGCAATGGATTTGGTCATCTCAGAAACAGATGAGAAACCAATCAAGATTGCTATTTTTGGCATTGTATCAAGAATCTGAATTAACTTGGAATCAATCTCAGAGCTGTTTTCTGTCAAACTGTTTATGAAAACAAAAATTGATTGATCTGCTCCAGTTCCAACAATGTCAATTGTTTGATCAATTCCGCTTTTTCCCTTTATGGTATGATTTTCAGATACTGTATAGTTGTGTTTTACAAGAATTTTTGCAACTTCTTCTCTTATTTTTTCTTG
>JAKAJY010000014.1 GCA_021824845.1 archaeon | reverse complement strand
GGATCACCCTGGTCAAATTTCAAAAACACATTTCCGTGCTTTGCAAACAGATCATCATATGCCATGCCGGAGAACTTGCCCATTTCCAGCTCGTATAGTCGCTCATCAACTGTGGTAGGCAATCCAACATGATTCCCTACGATTTCCGCCGTCTTGTGAGCCCGCTCAATTGGGCTTGCGTAAATGTGTGAAATGTCAAGTGACTTTAGGAATTTGCCGATTTCATTTGCTTGATTGACTCCTTTTTCCGTCAGCGGAACACCTGGAGATCTTCCTGCCAAGACTCGTGATGTGTTATTTTTTGCTTGGCCATGGCGCAAAAATATGATCAATCCCATGAATTTTTAAAATTTCAAATAAAGATAATAATAACATTGCCTGCCACGATATAATTGAAAATAGGAATTATTGGCGGTACTGGCGGCATGGGCAAGGGCTTTGCTTTGAGATGGTGCAAAAATCACGAAATTCTGATCGGCTCAAGAGATGCACAAAGGGCATCAGAGGCAGCCGCTGAATACTTACAAACAGCAAAACAGGCATTTGGGAGTATCAATGGAAAAATATCTGGCACAGACAACGATTCTGTTGCCACACAGAGCGATGTTTTGATTTTATCCATTCCATATGAGAACATTGATTCTGTTTGTTCTGGATTATTAGGCAAAATAAAAGACAGTTGCACAGTCGTATCACCAATCGTTCCAATGACAAAGACAGACATTGGGTTTGAGTTCATTCCGCTTAAGGAGAACAAGCCATTCTCACACCAGATGGTGCAAAAACACATGAAAAACAAAAACAGACTAGTCTCTGCGTTTCATGTAATATCGGAAAAAAAGCTGGTTGATCCCACATTTACTCTGGATTATGACATTTTTGTGTGCGGAGACGACAAGGAGTCCATTGATGTTGTAAACAGTTTGATTGGAGAGATAAGCGGCCTCAGGCCAATATTTCTGGGCTCTGGCGCACTGGCATATCTGGCAGAAATATCAACCCCGCTATTGCTCAATGCCATGATAAAGAACAAGATGAAAAACCCCGGAATAAAAATTCTCTAAATGAGTGAACATCATCCGCGCCGAGGCAGAAACTGGTATTCTGCAATGGGTGTGCTGTTTGTGGTAGTTGGCGCAATCGTAATTGTACAGAACTTGTTAATTTGGGGCCCTGAATTCGTCTTGGATTTTATGATGAACGCAGAAATTACAAATGAAAAGGTTTCACTTGGGATGTTTGCCTTTGGAGGATTCATGATACTGTTAGGGTTTAAAAAAAAATATGCATAAAGTTCAATTCCTAAAAAAGCAGAAAATTCTACATTTAGCTACAATAGACAGTAAGGGTACACCGCATCTAGTTCCAGTATGGTACAAGTATATTGGAAAAAAATTCTATATTGGTACAAACACCAAAACCAGCAAGGCAAAAAACATTGTAAAAAACAACAAGATCTGCTTTTGTATAGATGCTGGAGTTTGGTCGCCAATTGACGGTGTGATGGGCACAGGCAAGGCAAAACTAATCAAAAACAATGACAAGGTCAAAAAAATCGCAGGTCAAATCTTGCTGCGCTATTTCAAAACATTAAAGGGAAAATCAGCAAAACAACTGCTAGATCAGACGGACTGCATCATAGAAATAACGCCACTAAATGTCACAAGCTGGCATTACTGATCATTGTATTTCTGAATATCCAACATTTTGAAAGTCAAAATCCATGATCACCAGAAAAATTGTTAGTGATCGTATTATAGCAGGCAGAAAAGAAATTTAATCCAAAATGATCGCTTTCTGCAGTACACCAAATATACCCGGTTTTATTGCTGTTTTTTAGATCTTTTTTCAATTCTTCCATCACTTTGAATTTGATACTGCTTCCATTCGGTATGTTCCAGAATCTTTCTGCAATCAGACCATCACCATCATAGAATTTGACTGTGGTTTCATGTGATCTATCTACAGTTGGATTTTCTGATGGATCACCTACAAGTCCAACAAATGAGTCATACTCGCCACCCGCTACGGTTTGTCCCCACTTGAAACTTTTTTTATCTTTTGCGACAAAAACATTTGGATTGTTGAGGCCAATGTTGATAGACGTGTTTAGTCCGCCATTGCCATATACTAATTGATGTGAAACTCTAGTTGGCATTTTGTTTGTGTCTGCTTTCACAATCAAATCAAATGTAGCAATTTGTTTTTGATCCAATCCTAGCTTTTGACAGACAGAGTTAATCGTCAAATCAAGAAAACGGTTATCCGGACTGGTTAGGTCACCTATCGCTACCTCACCCATTTTCTTGCCCTCATAATTGTAAAAACCAACAAACAAGAACAATTTACTTGGCGACATTATTGGATACATACGAATTATGTTATCCAGTTCTGGAAAATATGGATAGAATCTCTGTGATGGGTAGTTATCTTCCCAATATTCATTGAATATTGATGAATCATAATAACTATGGTTTGCACTAAACTCTCCAGTACGTGTTATTTGTCCAGTAAGCATTCTACCATAAAACAACATTTGATGGGGCTGTTTGGCCCTCATTACACCTTTAATCCCATTAGGAATATTTGGAAAGATTTCTTTTATTTGGTATTTTTTTGTTCCAAATCTCGGTAAATTTGTACTACATGTTGTCTTGTAAGAATTTGTTTTCGTAAGAATCTCAATCTCAAGCGGATCATTGCATCCCATAGGCCCTGCAGAAAAAAGAAGAAATGTGTCAGTATCATCATCTAAAACTAGATCAACAGAT
>JAKAJY010000076.1 GCA_021824845.1 archaeon | reverse complement strand
GTTTCTTTTTCCATCATTACGTCCAGGGAAATTTCGATTAAATGATGTGATTATAGTATTTGGGTGGTCATTTTTCAGCTCAGGCCTGCTCCACTGGCCGATGCATGGGCCGCATGCGTTTGCAAGAACAGTAGCTCCAATATCATCAAGCATTTGCATCTGTCCATCACGTTCTATCGTTGCACGCACTAGCTCAGATCCCGGCGTTACAAGCAGTGGGATTTTTGCTTTGATGCCTTTTTGTTTTGCTTGCTTTGCAACACTTGCTGCGCGAGACATGTCTTCGTACGAAGAGTTGGTGCAGCTGCCAATTAGTGCAACCGATATCTCATCGACGTAGCCATTTTTTTTCACATCTTCTGCAAGCTTGGAAATTGGTCTTGCCAAGTCTGGTGTGTGTGGGCCCACTATGTGTGGCTCTAGTTTTGATAGATCAATTTCTATGACTTTATCAAAATATTTGCCAGGATTTTTTTCTACATCTTCATCTTCGATTAACAGTTCTTTGTGCTGATTTGCCAAGTCTGCAAGCTTGCCACGTCCGGTTGCCCTAAGATAGTTTGCCATCTTTTCATCATACTCAAAGATAGAGCAGGTTGCACCGATTTCTGCACCCATGTTTGTTATGGTTGCCTTGCCGGTGCAGCTAATTGTTTTTGCTCCAGGCCCAAAGTACTCAATTATTGCATTTGTTCCACCAGAGACGGTAAGCTGTCCTGCGACATACAGTATGATGTCTTTTGGTGCGGTCCAGCCATTTAGTGAGCCTTTAAGATAAACTCCTATTCTTTTTGGGTATAACAACTCCCATGGCATGCCAACCATTACCTCTGCTGCATCCATCCCCCCAACACCCACTGCAATCATCCCGAGGCCTCCAGCGTTTGGGGTGTGAGAGTCGGTTCCAATCATCAATCCGCCTGGGAATGCATAGTTCTCCAGTACCACCTGATGTATGATGCCAGCACCTGGTTTCCAGAACCCCGCACCAAATTTTTTGGCTGCAGATTCCAAGAATGTGTAAACCTCATTATTTTCATAAATTGCAAGCTTGGTGTCTTCTTTTGCTCCAATCTTTGCCTGGATCAGGTGATCACAGTGCACGGTTGTTGGTAGGCTGACTTGTTTTAGGCCCGCCTGCATGAATTCCAGCATTACGGTTTGTCCTGTTACGTCCTGCAGTGCAACTCGATCAGGTTTCAAAAATACATAGCTCTTTCCGCGCTCATACTCTTTACCATCAAACTCTGCCAAGTGTCCAACAAGAATCTTCTCGCTTAGTGTTAATGGACGATTCACTATTTTTCTAAACTTGGAAATGTTTTGCTCTAGTTTTTTGTAGACATTTTCCACAAGTACTGGTGTTGTTTCAATTTCCATGAATCATCACTGTAGATGATCATGCCTCATCGATTAGTTATAAATCGTATCAGAAATTTTTGATTTTGATGTCCAATTAATATTGGAATTGCGTGTTTATTCCTAACAGTTATAAGCAAAAACCAGCTTTATTGTATATGGTGCGAGTCATGGTGTTTGATATGTTTATGGGGGTTCATCTGCATGGTCAATAAAGGATTCCCAACCTTTGGCATGTCGCAAGCAGGCTCGTACATTGCCGCACTGAAAAACTATAATCTGCCCGATTTTATTTTGAAAAAAATTGCAAAAGAATGTGGCTCCAGTCTTTTGGAGCGTGGTCGTCTTGATGACAGACTACAAAGCATGAATGACACAGCACTAACAACCCTGCATCGAATTTTTATTGATTGTGAAAGTGACTCCGACGGCAAATTTGCCGACTATAGATTTTATGCATATGTTGCAAGCATGTACCACAAGTGTGATATTTTGATAAACGAATCAATCCCTGGTGCCTCTGGCAAAAACCACAAGGTTCCAGTTGCAGTCAAAAACAACGGCATGTACATTGCGGTTGCATTTAACAAATCCACCGGAACTCCAGTGCAAAAAAGAGAGGCAATCAAATTTTACGGCATAGTAGAAGATGTCAAAAAGGGTGACCACGGTACAATGCTAACAGATGCAATCTTTGGAACATCCGTCGGCTTCAAGGGTGACTCCCTAGTAGAGTTGGAAAAACTCAGCAAATCAAGAAAAGCAGATGCTGAGAACAGACTAGAAATCAAAACGGCAAACTTTGAGAACAGAATTTACTCTGTTACCAAGTGCAGCTAAATCCACTGTACATTCTCACGTTCATAATATTTTGTCTTTGCACGGGAGTGTCTTGGTCTGACATGCAAAATGGATTTGCAGCATAGACATTTGATACCATTCCACTTTAGATAAACATCACAGATGCCACATCGCTTTTGCCCATGATATTTTAGAGACAGATCACCAAGAAATTCTTTGTATTTTGTTTTGCAGTAACCCTTGCAGACTAACATCAATGAGTTTTGATATAATACAAATTAAAACGGCTGGTGATTATATTATGACCGAAACTCTGATGCATCAAGGGTTAGAAAATACGGATCACTCTTTGTGGGCTCAAAATTTTTTCCATATTGCTCATATGGTAAATCATTGAAGGTGTGCTTTGACCAAATATCATGTACTTTTTCGTATTGTTTTTTGAATTTTTTTTGTCTTAGTAATTCATGCGATAACTCATGGGATACGACGGTGCAGTTTTTTTGGCAGTCTGCAAGAAAATCATCGTCCTTTGGTTTTTTCCATAGAGTCATTGCAAAGTTTTCTGCATAGTATCCTTCGCATGTGCAATCAGTCCACAACGGGTTGAAATTACACAGA
>JAKAJY010000081.1 GCA_021824845.1 archaeon | reverse complement strand
ACTTTGTAAAAAGGGGCAAAAAGATTCACGAGTTGGACCCTTCCAGATTTTTGCAAAATGCCATACTGATCAGAATAAGATGCAAGCCAAACCAATCCATTTCAAGATCTGATATTATATCATTTGAGAAAAAGCACGGAAAGATCCCACAAGGTGCAACAGTTGTTTTTGCCACTGGATGGAATGATCATGCTGCAAGGAGTGATTTCTTTGAGAAAAATCCTGGAATATCAGAATCTGCTGCAAAATACCTAGTATCAAAAAGGCTCAATCTTGTAGGCATTGATTCGCCAAGCATCGATGCAGGAAGCAACAAAAAATTTGCAGCCCATCATATTTTGCTTGCCGGAAATGTCATAGTTTTGGAGAATCTCTGCAATTTATCAAAAATCAGGAATACTCATTTCAATTTGGTTGCAATTCCCCTAAAACTATACAACGCAACAGGCTCGCCGGTGCGCGCAATTGCGTTTTAGACTACAAACTGGAATCTGCTTTTTTTGTAGTTTTTGTCCAATGGCCCAATGATTGGAATTTTGTGGCCACAGCTCTTGCACTTGTTGGACTGGTCCAGATTCCATGATGTAATATCAAACCCATATCTACCAACAGCTACTGCACCACATCCGGGACAGTAGGTGTGCTCGTATTTGTGGCCTGGTACATTTCCCAAATACACATACTGTAGTCCTTCCTTTTTTGCAACATCATAGTGTTTTTCCAAGGTTTGGACTGGTGTTGGCGGAAACTCCATCATTTTGTAGTCTGGATGAAACCTCAGAAAGTGAATTGGCATCTCTGGGCCGAAATTATCATAGATGAATTTTGATAGTTTTCTTGCATGTTCCAGATCATCACCCACCTGCGGCACGATCAGATCAGTAATCTCGACATGAATCTTGGTCTTGTCGCGAATTTCTAGCAAGGTATCAAAGATCGGTTTTGGGTCCGGCACGCCAATATATTTTCGAGTGAATTCTGGTTCGGCGCTTCCCTTGAAATCAACCGTAATGCAATCCAGAAATTCATTCATCATTGCAACGGATTGCGGCGTATCATAACCATTTGAGACAAAAATGTTGAAGAGTCCTTTTTTGTGCGCCTCTACTCCACAATCTCGAGCAAACTCCATGAATATTGACGGCTGATTGTATGTGTACGCAATTCCCTGCGAATTATTATCCAGCGCCATTTGTACGACTTGTTGCGGTGAGAGGTCTTGGCCCTCAATTTTTCTTCGCTGGGAGATGTCATAGTTTTGGCAATATTTGCAAAGCCAATTACAGCCGGTTGTGGCTATTGAAAATATTCTGGTGCCAGGCATGTAGTGAATTACTGGCTTTTTCTCAATTGGGTCCACATTTCCTGTAATGACCTTGCCATACACGAACAAGTCAAGCTTGCCGCCTTCGTTTCCGCGAATTCCACACAGGCCAATTTGGCCCGGCTTTATTTCGCAATATCTGGCACATGCAGTACACCGGACTTTGTCGTCGGGTAGCTTCTCATACAGGATTGCTTCCTTGTTCAAATCGTAATGTTATGCTATTTTCCAATATAAACAGATCTTAGTGTCTAAATATCGATAATCATACAAACCAACAAATGAGCAAACCTGGAAATCTTTGGCGCAAAATTCACGGCAAGATAACAAAAAGGCCGACAAACTTTTCGTGGCTGATTGATTCCAAAATAGCTGGCTCTGGAATGCCAACCACCATAGAGGAGATAAACTGGATCAAGGCCCAAGGAGTAAAGTCCATTGTGACCATGACTGAATATGGCCTACCACAGACATGGATTGATGGAATAGAATACTTGCACGTACCAACAGAGGACCTCACAGCACCAGACATTGACAAGATTGATTCTACTGTAGATTACATCGCAGAGAGGATCAAAAACGGCGAACCGGTGATGGTGCATTGTGCCGCAGGAATCGGAAGGACTGGAACCATCCTTGCTAGCTATTTGATAAAATACCAGAAAATGTCTGCAAAAGAGGCAATCACAAAAGTCCGAGAGGAAAGACCCGGTTCTATCCAGTCCACCTCACAGGAAATAGCTGTATCTAGCTATGAAAAGTTCCTAAAATCAAAACAATAGCATCGTAATGGTTTTGAATCACCATACCAGAAATTCATTCAAATGAATCAAAATATCGAGTTGGTAAAGAAATTCTATTCATTGTTTGGCAAACAAGACAGAACATTTCTGGAATTGTGCGATGATAACATAGAATGGACAGTAATGAAAAACATGCCAAACGGTGGACCCATACGGGCAAAAGAGCAGTCTTTGATGGCTATTTCCCGAAATTGTTTGCCAAGTTCTCAGAATTTCACGTTATAACAGACGAGTTCATCACTACAGACAACAGGGTCATGGTATTTGGTACATACAAGATAACATCAAAATCAAAAAAGAAATTTGATGCTCCATTTGTGCACATTTACACCATACAGAATAACAAAATAGCAAAATTCAGACAATACAGTGATACTATAGAAATCCAAAATGCAATAGACTGATTATTCAGGAATTGATATTGTATCTATTTTGCCATCAACAATTTTGACAAAGAGGAATCGATTGTCCTTGAAGATCAAAGTTACTCCGCCTTCGGCGTCTGGTTCTTCCACTTCTAGTACTGGCTGACCCAACAGTCCGTCGTATTTTGCCATGTTTGTGTGGTTCCGCTCTTGTTTATATTTTTTAATTTATTGTAATTTCGATTTCTTTGGCAGAATTTTTTGCATCACCGGATTCTGTAAAGTGGTGCTTTTGCCAAGATGT
>JAKAJY010000015.1 GCA_021824845.1 archaeon | reverse complement strand
CTGAAAAACTCGTACGCCCAATCATATGCGTATGATAAAGCCCTGCGATGCGCCGACATGATACTTGCAGTAGAGCAGGATTCGCCAGATGAAATTAGAGACAAGGGAATTGTTCTGGAGAGACTGCAAAAATACCAAGAGGCGCTGGATCATCTCAACAAATACTTGGAGATTGCACCCGAAGCCCAAGATGTTGATTTTATTTTGGAGCTAATCAGAAACACTAGAGAAAAGCTTAATCGATAATTGATGTAACGTCGTGGCCCCTTTTGATTTGCGAGATTTCGTGTCGCGCCAGCTTGTTGCGTAGTGCCTTCTTTAGAACATCTACCTCGTTTCGCAGGGACGCAATTTCGTCTTCTAGTTTGGCTACGCGCTCGTAGATGGTCTCGCCTTCAGTTGAACTCATTACACCGTACAATCAGAAAAAGAGCTTAAAAATTTATGGGTTGGTTTTTTTGCCAGCTTGCTCAATTACAAGTCAAACTCTTGGTTGCACGAGGCACATTTTGCATGCTCTGCACCAACTTGACCTATGATAAAAATACGACCCACAGTTTGACATTTTGGGCAATGTCCGGTTGTGACATTTTTTGGACCTGACTTTATTATCTTCTGAGTCTTTCGGCGTCCCATTATAGAAGCAATTTTGGAATCGTCTATTAAGTTTAAGGATTTGAAAACACATTGGTTGGGTCCATTAAAGCAGGCAAGCCGGAGGGTTGCTCAAAGCAAAAATCGGGAAAAACATTACCGTAGTTTCTGGACGTATACTAGTACCACATATAATAAAAAAGACCCTTCAAGATTCCTGCAATAATTCTATTGCTGCTGAACTATTTTTCTTCTGCTGACCATTATTGAGAGTATGACTGACGTCAATGAGATAAGAGCTGCTGCAATGAATATCAGAACATATGCCGTTTCTGTTGGAAACTCTCCTGTCACACCAGGTACAGTTCCTCGGTATACATCTTGAAATATTCCAGCAAAAACAGGGCCAACTGACATTCCAACCAGATCCAAGAGCATCGTCATCCCAAGAGCAATTCCAGTTACCTGCATTGGCACAGAAGTAAGTATGACATTGAATCCGCCCGCAATTGAAAGCGATAATCCGACTGCAAGCACTGTGAGGCCAATTGCAACCATGGTTTCAGTAGAGTGAAACATTACTAGCAAAAAGAATCCTATTGTGGATATTATAGTTCCAAGTAGAGTCAATTTTGTGTTTTTGACCCTGTTTAGGATAAAGCCAGAGATAACCGTAGTTACCAAAAACACAACCATGAATGGCAGCTGTACATTTGCCACTGTCAGTGCATCCCCGCCAAATCCCAAAGGTGTCGGACTTCTCACCATCACGGGAACTGTAAGGTATACTGTGAAAATGGAAAGAAACACCAGCATCAGAATCATGGTCGGCGGGAGAAAATTCCTGCTTTTCATCAGACTCAAATCCAAAAGAGGCTGATGTGCTTTCTTTTCTATTATGATGAATGCTACAAGAGATATTACAGATATTGAAAAGAGCCCTGCGACATAATATCCAGTTTCTTTGCTTTCTAGAAATGTAATTCCGCTCAAAAACGACACTATTGTGACTGCCAAAAGCAGTGTACCCTTGATGTCAATTGACTTGTCCACTGGAGTGTGATCATTTTCAGGCAAGGCAGGGCCTGGAATATGCATGAACTTCAATATTACAATCCAAAGCGCTATTGCAATTGGTAAAATTACCAAGAACGTAGCCTGCCAGCCAAAGTTTTGTATTATTACTGCCCCACCTACAAGGCCAATAATTGCCCCTGCTGGGAATGTAGAGCTAAATATTGTCTGAGCAGTTGCAAATTTTTTCTCAGGGAGTGATTCTCGTATGATTCCAAAGGCAATTGGGAACATTGCCATTCCCACTCCCTGCAATGCTCTTGCAAAAAGCATGAATTCTATGTTGGTGGCAAATCGCCCCGCAATAACGCCCACCGTATAGATTGCCATCACTATGAGCAACATTTTCTTTTTGCCATAGATATCAGATAGTCTACCAGCAATTGGTGTCATAACAGCTGCCGCAATGATATAGGCTGAGAGCAACCAAGATGAAGTGCTATAGGAAATACCAAAGTCGCGAACAAAATCGGGAATCGCGGGTAAAATCATAGTTTCATCAAACATTACTATCAAGCCCAAGCAGCTTAGGATGGCAAGAATCTTCCATCCAGAATTGTTTTGATTTTGGTTATCTGACATAAGTTACACTTTTTCTATTAGAGAATCTACTCGATTCGCCTAGTCATACCCTTAAAACTCTATGTCGCCATACATCGAAACGTAAGCTGGTTTAATTATGAAAAGCGCGGGGGATGGGATTTGAACCCACGGGTCCTTGCGGACATGGGATTAGCAATCCCACGCCCTACCAGGCTAGGCGACCCCCGCTCAAAGGTTGGAAAGCCCAGTCTGTAAATAAATTCACTCTTCGCCGGATCTTGAATAGTTCTCGACGATGCTTTCTAGTGGAATTTTCTTGCCGCCTACAATTTTCAGATCAACGTGGATTTTCTTGTTTTTTATTGTGATGATATTGTATGTGTTCTCAAATAATCCTCGGACTCGCTCTGATGATGCAGTTCCAGCATTTACTATGGACAAGCCCTTGAAATTCCAAATCCATGGCCTATGCTTGTGGCCGCACAAAACCAGATTGACCTTTGTTGCAAGTATTGTCCTTAGAACATCGCCTGCATCAATTACCTCCACTCTGGCAGAGCCAGTGTCTGGAATTCCTATCAGATGGTGA
>JAKAJY010000008.1 GCA_021824845.1 archaeon | reverse complement strand
GCATACATCGAAGCCGGAATTGCATCAGGAATGGATGTTGACGACTTTGCACCGCGCATATCGTACTTCTTTAATTCGCACCTGGATTTTTTTGAAGAGATTGCAAAGTATCGTGCGGCACGCAGAATCTATGCAAAACGGATGCGCTACAAGTACGGAGCAAAGAATCCAAAGTCGTGGACACTTCGCTTTCACACGCAGACTGCCGGATGCACGTTGACTGCACAGCAACCCGAAAATAACATCGTTAGGACGGCAATTCAGGCTCTTGCAGGCGTTCTAGGAGGGACGCAGTCGCTGCATACCAACTCAATGGATGAAACACTTGCCCTCCCGTCAGATAAAGCGGTGAAGATCGCTTTACGAACGCAGCAAATTATTGCAGATGAAACCGGTGTCGCGAACGTAGTTGATCCGCTTGGAGGAAGCTACTACGTAGAAGCATTGACAACAAAAATGGAAGAGGAAGCAGAAAAATATTTTGAGAAGATTGAACTCCTCGGCGGAGTTATTCCCGCGATTGAACAGGGATTCTTCCAGAGGGAAATAGCGGAAGCGGCATATCGCTATCAAAACGAACTGGACAAGAAAGAAAAAATCATTGTCGGTGTCAATCAATACGTTGAAGAGGATGAAAACATAGAAATTCCAATTTTATCGATATCACCTGATGTAGAAAAACTACAGAAACAACGTCTGGCTGATATTCGCCAAAGCCGTAACCAAGCTGCGTGTGATGATGCCTTGTCCGGGTTGCAACGCGCTGCAGCAGAAGGTACCAACTTGATGCCACATCTGCTCAACGCAACCCGCACGTATGTTACTTTGGGAGAAATGTGCAATGCACTTGTTGAACATTTTGGAATTTATGAAGAACCAGCTGTCTTTTAATACGGGAGCCTGATGCCGGCACTGATTCGTCTTTTACGTCCATTGCAATGGCTGAAGAATGGTTTTGTTTTTACACCGCTCATCTTCTCAAAGCATCTGTTTGAGAAAGAATACAACAATAAAGCTATAATTGCGTTTATCGCTTTTTGTCTTGTCTCAAGCGCCGTTTATATCATCAACGATATTGTTGACAAAGAAGCTGATAAGATCCATCCGGAAAAGAAGAAACGACCTTTGGCATCCAGTGAAATTTCTATTGTAACGGCCATAGGTGTTTCTGTGATACTGTTCTCTTCATCACTGTTCATATCCCAGCAACTCCCTTTGTTGTTCTCCGGAATAATACTCACGTATGCAGTCCTGCAAATTATGTATTCTTTTGTACTGAAACATGTTGTCATCCTTGATGTTTTTATCGTTGCATTCGGATTTATGCTCCGAGTTATCAGCGGTGCCGTTGCAATCGATGTCGTGATATCGAATTGGATCATCATTACAACACTCTTTGTTTCGTTATTTCTTGCCGTATCTAAACGCAGAAGCGAATTGGCGATGATACAACAAGCAAGCATTGAAACGAAAAGAAAAGTGCTTGAACAATATTCCGTCCAATTTCTGGATTATATACTGATAATAACAGCGACCGGAATTGCTATTTCATATTCTTTGTACACAATGGCAGATCGTACGATAACAGCATTCGGAACAGAACATTTGATATTTACTATCGTCTTTGTCCTGTTCGGGATCTTCCGATATCTTCACCTCGTAATCAATAAAGGACAAGGTGAAAATCCTGCCGCAATGCTTATCAACGATGCTCCGCTGGGAATTAATTTGTTTCTTTGGACACTATCTGTGGTCTCCATTATTTATTTTTCATAAGTGATCATTGAAATGAATCTCCCGTACTCAAAAAACTGGATCACGTATTTTGAATCATCTGGATTCCTCAACTCTCCCCGCTATACCGAATCGATGCAATATTTCAAACAGTTTCAATCTCATACTCCGTACGCGAAGATGTTCACAATAGGAACATCACCACAAAACCGTTTAATTGAATGCCTTGTAATTGCCAAAAATAAAGAGTTTACAAGTATAGAAGCAAAGAAAAGTCGAAAAGTGGTCGTTCTCATTCAAAATGGCATTCATGCCGGAGAGATCGAAGGAAAAGATTCCTGTATGCTCTTACTACGGGATATTCTCATCACAAAGGAGAAATTCTCTCTACTGGACCATCTTATACTCTTGGTCATTCCCATTTTGAATGTCGACGGGCATGAACGAATCAGCCCTTTCAATCGCCCTAATCAGAACGGTCCAAAGGAAATGGGATGGCGGACAAACAGTTGGAATCTGAATCTTAACAGAGACTACATGAAAGCGGATACACCCGAAATCCGCGCATGTTTAAAACTGTTTAATGAATGGCAACCGGATTTTTTCATTGACAATCATACCACAGACGGAGCGGATTATCAATACCATATAACATATACGCTGGAGAAGTGGGGAAATATCGATAAAGGACTTAGTGCGTGGGGCACAAAACGACTCTTGCCGTATGTGATTCATAAAACTGAACAACGTGGTTTTCTCACGGCACCGTATATTATTACAAAAGATCAAACCATCGATAGCGGTATGATCGATGAACCGGCACTTCCTCGCTTCTCCACAGGGTACGCCGCAGCACAAAACCGCCTGGGACTTCTTGTAGAAACGCATTCCCTTAAACCGTACGACAACAGAGTTCGTTCGACATACACAATGAATACAGCAGCCTTGGAATACGTTAATAAATATTGGAACAAGTTAAAAATCCTCAATTCAAAAGCGGATGAAACAACAGCAAAAATTAAATCTCTGCCTGTTAATTTTGGATTAGGAGTTTCATCTCAATTATTTCAG
>JAKAJY010000082.1 GCA_021824845.1 archaeon | reverse complement strand
ATGCCATGTCTTCTAGCAGTTATGGATTCAATCCGATTACACGCAATCGTACGCTGCTAGAATGGATTTACCGCGGCAGTTGGTTAGGCGGTGTTGCTGTAGATGTTAAGGCTGATGATATGACCCGTGGTGGTGTTGATATCATTGGTGAAATGGAACCTGATAATGTTCAAGCAATTGAGGAAGAATCTGTTAACCTGAACATCTTTGGGAAGATTAACGAGGCTTCAAAATGGGGCAGTTTATATGGCGGTGCTGTAGCTGTAATCTTAATTGATGGACAGGACGTTTCAACAGCATTAAGGGAAGACACTGTTAAAAAAGATCAATTTAAAGGATTGCTGGTTATGGATCGTTGGATGGTTCAGCCATCCCTAGAAAATCTTGTTACAGATTTAGGCCCACACCTAGGTGAGCCAAAATATTACCGCGTAACAGCAATGGCACCTGCTTTGGTTAATCAGAATATTCACTATTCTAGGATTATCCGATTTGAAGGTGTTAAGCTGCCTTACTGGCAACGTGTCATGGAGAACTTGTGGGGCTTATCAGTTCTTGAGCGAATGTATGATCGAATGATAGCCTTCGATAGCGCAACAACTGGCGCAGCTCAATTAGTTTATAAATCATATTTGAGAAATTATAAAATCAAGGGACTAAGACAAGTTGTGGCCACAGGTGGTGATGCGCTTGCAGGATTAACTCAATATGTTGAGATGATGCGAAGGTTTCAAGGAATAGAAGGCATGACTTTGATTGATGGGGATGATGAATTTGCTTCAGAAAGTCATGGCGCATTCGGTGGTTTATCTGATATATTGATGCGATTTATGGAACAATGTGCAGGAGCAATTCAGATTCCATTGGTACGTTTGTTTGGCCAAAGTCCATCAGGCTTCAGCACTGGTGATACTGACCTACGCAATTATTATGACGAAGTTAAGCAACTTCAAGAACGTGACTTAAAAGTTGGTGTCACGAAAATTTACAAAATAATGGCATTGTCTCTTGGGCTAGAAATTCCAAAAGGCTTTGGAATTAACTTCCGCTCATTGTGGCAATTATCTGATCCAGAAAAGTCAGACATCGCTAGTAAAAATGTCGACACAGTTTCCAGGGCAAATGAAGCTGGAATTATCGGAAACAAGACATCCCTTCAAGAACTTAAGCAGCAATCCAAAATTACAGGTATCTTTACCAATATCACAGAAGAAGATATTGAGGCAGCTGAGAATGAGCCGCCACCATTGCCTGAAGATGTTGAGATTGCTGAAATACGCGAACAAGGACAAGTTGGAGCAGCAGAAGTCAAAACAGGCGAACAGCCACCAAAATTACCTGATACAAAACAGCTCCCAAACCCTGCAACGAAAGATAGCAGCATGCCAAAAGCAGCTGGCATCATTTTGATGAATCAGGATGGAAAGATTTTAATTTTAAAAAGAGCTTTCGACGCTCCATTTGGTGGAACATGGGGATTGCCTGGTGGGATGATTGAAGCTGGTGAAACTCCTGAAATTGCCGCTAGACGTGAGCTGTTTGAAGAGACTGGTTTGGCAATCGATGCTCCTGTTATGATGATTGATAATGAAGGCGAATTCACAACATTTAGCGCATTGTTGTTAGGCAATAATATTGTAAAGATTAATAAAGAATCACAAGCTCATGCTTGGATAGATATAAGTAAAGCAATACCATCAACTTTTGAATTGCACCCTAACCTTCTGCGAGTTTTGAACAAATTGGGTTATTAAGATGACTGAACAGCTTTCACCAATATTGAAAAAAACTGGAGACAATGGACTTTTATTTCATTGTCCAGGTTGCAGTTGCAATCATTTAGTGCATTATGGCGAGTGTGATGGGCCTAAATGGAAATGGAATGGGAACGCTGAAAAGCCTACACTTACACCATCAATCTTGACAAGATGGACTTATGGAATATCAAATGAAGTACATGTTTGTCATTTATTCATCGAAGATGGAATGTTGCACTTTCAAGGTGATTGCACTCATTCATTAAAAGGCAAAATTACTCCAATGGTTGAATTTTAATGAAAAAAACCATCCAACAACGCAGAGCAAAAGAAAGATTCAAAGTTGCTTTGCGATTGGAAAGAGAATATGAAAAGTCATTAAAAGCAATTATTAAAAATATTGAGCACATGACTAAAAGCATGATCAATATTAAGATGACTGAAGATGAACTGAAAGAGGCTTCAATGGGTTTGTCTAACATGTTACGAAATTATAGTCAAACTATCAAGCCTTGGGCCAAATCTGTGGCCAATCGGATGATAACAAGGATTGCTGCAGTTGATGAATCTGCCTGGATTAAGCTCGGGCGTGACATGAATCGTGAGCTGAAAAAGGAACTTGATAGTGCACCTACTGGAAACGCATTGCGAACATTTTTAGCAACACAAGTCAATTTGATAACAAGTCTGCCATTGGAAGCATCTGAACGTGTCCACAAGATGGCTTTGGAAGGAATCACAACTGGTGAACGGGCAGATAGCATAGCTCAGAAAATTTTACAAACAGGCAATGTAACATTATCAAGAGCACGTTGCATAGCAAGAACTGAAGTTGCGAGAACAGCATCAGGATTGACAAAAGCCAGAAGTGAACATGTAGGAAGCACCCATTATTACTGGAGATCATCTGATGATGGTGATGTTCGTGATAGCCACAAGAAGATGAATGGTAAAATTTGTGAATGGGCAAGTCCACCTGAAGTTGAGCCTGGAATGCATTATCATGCTGGAATGATTTACAATTGCAGATGCTATCCAGATCCAATACT
>JAKAJY010000105.1 GCA_021824845.1 archaeon | reverse complement strand
TGCATTTTTTAGCAGAGCTATCTTTCGATATACGATAACTATTGGTATTTTGGCACCCTCACTTATTTGCAAGCATGACTTGAAGCCATCTGTAATTTGGACTAGTATGTCTCGGCAATTTTTATCAGACATCACAGTAAAATTCTGTCTTTATCCTGATCCGTGAGAATTGAGATTGAATTTTTCGCTTTAAGATCATCCATGTCTTAACAGTATGTCGTGACAACACGGACATCTTCCATATCTTGCAACAATGCTTAGCTTGCAGTTTGAGCACCACTTGTCAAAAAGTGAGCTGTTGTTTTTCCTAAATGTTGCATCTTTGCTAAAATAATGACAAATGCTTGAGCATGTCATGTGTGTCATGTCTTGGATTCAAGTCCCCCTCTTAGGATCTGACTTACAACAAAGGAAAAACTGACATTGTCCTTTGATTGGCTGATCATCTCTGCCTGAATGGTTCTTAGCTTCTCCACCAGTTCCTTTTCTACAACAACTGATATTCTGGCCTGGGTTTTATCCAATCTTTTCACCTAAAAAAAGAAAAAATTAGTAGTCCAGAACAACTCTGGAACTATCTAGTGCTTTGACCAATTTTGACATCTTTGGATGCGAATCAAGCTCTACTCCCTTCATTGGTGAGTCGATCTCATTCATCATCAGGCAATGCTCACACGCGATGATTTTTCCGCCCTTGTCGACAAATTCCTGCAAGGTGTCATAAAGATACGAGATCTCTTCTGGATGATTCTGATCAATCAGCCTGACGCCATTTACATCCAAAAATACAATCACCTTCTTTTTTGCATCGATGAATGCCTTTGCATGCTCTACACCCATTTGTGCAGAGTGCATCTGGAATTCATCAGTAGGATCACCACTTTTTATGTGGATTAGGATGGTGTTGTGTTTTTCTGAATGTCCTTGGCCGCTCTTTTTCATTGCTTTTTCTGATGCCGCATCCACTGTTTGTGTCAGCGATGGGACTGCAGCTACTGCGACAAGCAATATTACTGCAAGTGTAGATGCCAAAAAGTAATTCTTGTTCATTGAACATTTTTTGTGAAATTAATAAAAAACCAATTTGGTAAGTTTGTCGAATGTACCATTATTACAATGCCAAGAATATGTCTTCATCATGCCCTGTCTGATCAAAAAGCTTTGAAAATTCTTTTTGAAATGTTTTTTTGAGTAATTTTATGTCTTTTACGCGATAGCGCTCTTTGCCTTCCTGAAAACATTTCTCAATTACTCCTTCACTAATCAGCTCAGAAAGATTCCATGAAAGAGTAGATGGGCTTTTGTTTATCTTTAGCGTTAGCTCCTTGAAGCTAGGCTTGCCCTCTACGATTATTTGAAATAATATTTTCTTTTTTGTGGGCTTTCGGATGTTTCGAATAATGGGATATTCTTCTTCCAAAACACTTGCATGGTAGTATCGTCTGTGCTTTGATGCTTTTTGGGATTTTATTGCCCCCTGCAGCTCTAGCTGGTCTAAATAGTGTGTAATCACGCCTGTTTCAAGACCTGTTTTTTTCATCAGATCACTAAGGTTTATCCCAGGAATTTCTTGAATTGTTTTCAGAATGATCTCTTTTCTGCGCATGTTATGTTTGATCGCAGCTGTTCTTAAAACACCAAGATACGTTTCTCAACATTCGAACCATCATTATCTATGATCTCAGAATTGAAATTCAGAATAATAATTATACTTGGTACAAATTTCGTCATATGTGTTAGATAGAAAAAGAATAACTTGGATAATCTCTGGGATAGGTTTGGCAGCGATCTTTTTAGGACCTGTAATCTACTATTTTGTTACAAATTCGCCAAAATAAATTAAAAAACTATCTTATTAGGTACACTGGAATTTCTGACTTGTGCACAACATAGTTTGAAACGCTACCCAGCATATCGTCTTGTGCTGAGCCCCTTCCAGTAGTGCTCATCACTATGTGATCAAATTTGCCTTTCTTTGCCAATCTGACTATTGCGTGTCCAGGGGAATCCTTTACAAGGCTGGTCTTAAATTTGACCTTCTGTTTTTTTGCAATGGTTGATGCATCATTTAGTATATCCTGACCTTGTCTCTCTAGCTGCTTTTCAAATGCTGTGACTCGTGATTTTGCACTCTCTTCAACGGATGGTATGACATGTAGTATTGTAATTTCTGCCCCAGACATTTGCCCGATTTCAATTGCGCTGTTTAGTGCCTTAAGTGATGGCTTTGAACCATCTATTGGAACTAGAACATTCTCAAAAAGACCCATTCATATCACCACTAAATTGTGTCCTTTTTCTTCTTTGCTACTGCAGCTATTGCTCTGACTACATCCGACTTGCTGAGAATGCCAGTAAGCTTGTTGTTTACTAGAACTGCTGCACCGTTGACATTGTTCTCCACTAGTGTGGTACATGCCATGACCAAGTCATCGTCATGCTCAACTGTAAGCATTTTTCTAGTCATCGCATCCTTGACTTGTGTTGTTCCGCCAAATCCAGTCCTTGAAATCAATCCCTTTCTTGAGAATAATACTGAAATTCCAGAAGAGTTGTCAACTATCTCCTCTTCTTTTCCAAGAATCATTGAAATTCTAAACAAGTCCCTAAATGATAAAACTCCAATTGGTTTTTCATTGCCATTCTTTACAATAATTCTCGAAACATGCTGACTAATCATCTTGGATAGGACTTCGTAAAGCGGATCATCCTCGTTACATGCTACAAAAGATATCGTCATAACATCTCCCACCCGTTTTTCACCTACAAAATTTGCAATGTAATATTTGGTAAGATCTGTTTTTGTTA
>JAKAJY010000143.1 GCA_021824845.1 archaeon | reverse complement strand
GCCTCTGTTTTTTCATGATCTAGTTTTGTTTGTTCTGTGGCTAGCTGCTTTTGGATTTGCTCAAGGCTTGGGGTTTGGTCCTGCCATCCTTTGGGCAGTGTTCCCTGTGGCTTGCGAACACTAGGCTGCAGGGTTTCGATTTTTTGATTAATGATGGACTCCAGATTGGTTATCTTTTGGTTTGCCCAAGTTACCTGAGACTTTAGAGTTTCTATTGTTTCATTCGAGTTCTGCTTTGGTGTGATATCAGTGTAGTTGATTTTTTGTCCTAGTTTTGATTCCAGATACTGCTGGTCGCTACGATATAGTGTTTTTCCCTGCTTTAGAAATTCCAAAATGAATTGCAGTCTTCCGGTATCGCCGTTTCCAGATGAGACTAGTTTTTGAATTTTGGTTAGCGTGTCGTCTTCAACTTTGAGCTTTTCCTGCATTCCGAGTTCTTGCGCAAACTTTGCGTCAATGTATTTTTGATCAGAATTGTATAATGGCCTGTTTTGTTTTAGTAGATTCAGAATGTAAGTTAGTCTTCCAGGATCACCATTACCAGTGAGTAATAGTTTTTCTACAAACGCCCTAGTTTCTGCCAGAGTCAAGCTAGCCATACCCGGTTCCTTTTTTGTATGTAGGACTGGTATTTTAAGACCTCAGCGATTTACTAAATTTTACAAATCAGGCATGCCTAGTCGAATTCAGCCGTATGGAGTATAGTTTTTTCCATTGCTTGACATCTTTTGAGGATCTTACTATTACGATACGATCAAATGTGTATGATTTTTTTATTTTCAGATTTTTGATGAGTTTTGTTTTGGTCTGATGGTCCAGTTTTTTGTAGATCAAACTAATGTGAGGCTCAAAGAAATATTTTGTTTTGAGATTTTTGGCAAGAATTTGATTAATGCTGCGTAATGATTTGTCTTTTTTTACTTTGATGAACATGGTTTTCCACAGATAATCAGATTGTCCAATTCCTGTGCTTTTTGTGCGTATTATGCCAAATTTGTTCTCAACTAGAACCTGCTTTGCTTTTGTTAGTGAGTTGACCTTACTGTATAGAGTAATGTGTGCACCAAACTTTGGCGCGTCGTATTGTTTGGAGAGATTTTTTATTATTTGGTTTAGGTGTTTTGCGTCTTTTGTAGTTGGAGTCAACCAAATAGAATAGGTCATGCCATTTTCTGCATGACTATGTTTCTGTATTCAGGATACTCTATTGCGGAATAACCCTCTCCAAATTCTTCTGCAAACATTGTATCCGTAATGGCAGTTAACAGATGAGCGGCCATTGGAGGCACGGCAATGATTGCTGGAGCGGTTATGGTTTGGATGGTTTCTTGGTTGGTATTGATGTTTTTTTCTCTATATTCCAGCACGCCAGAAATGACATGGTGTTTTGTCTCAAATGTGTGATAGTGTCCACCTCTTGCAAACCCTTTTTTTATTTCTACAATATTGATGCTTTTTTGGCCATATTTGAGAAACAGAATTCTTCCCCGTGCATCAGAGACCTGCTTGTCAAATTCTAGCTCCATGATATTACTCCAAATTATGCAGCTTGTCCTGCATCTATTTTGAGGGTTAGTGTAGGGGACAAGGCAGATGGATTATCAATGCTTTCCCACACAAATATTGTTGCCTCGAATTGCCCTGCTTCAGTTGGTGTCCAGGATAGTGAGGGGGAGAAGGATTGTGCTGGAGACAAAGTCCCTGTAATCCATGCCAGAGACACGGTTATTCCATCTTGATTTTGAATCTGAACAATGTACGCAAAGTCTTGCTCAAAATCTTGGTTGTTTTTTAGGTCTGCTGCAATCTGGACCTGTTTTCCCACCTCGATTGTTTTGGTCCCAGAGTTTGGCCCCAGTTTTACTCCTTCTTGAGCATATACTGTACTAATCATAGTAATTACAAACAATGCAAAGATGACATACTTGAGCATCAAATACAGATTCCAAGAATGAGCTTGATAAACTAACCTTCTTGCTTTTCCACGTAATCTACGGCACATAGAGTAGAGCAATAATTAGACGCCCTATGCTTGAAGTCTTTGCCGCAGTTCTTGCACTTCATGGTTTGAAGTCGACTATGAGGATATGATAAAACTAACTATAAAATACCAAATCTGGAAACGCATCCAGTAATACCATATCACCAAAACTAGGCAGTGGTTGTTGTGGCGGACTGGAGATAGTTTATCTCATCAATGATGGTATCTCGTAGCTTTTCCAGCTCGCGTATTCTGGATCGGATGGATTGATGTTCAATATTATCAACATCAAACCAGTACGGAGGCAGCATGATTACGGAATCTGATTGCATGGATTGTCTTGGAGTAATTTGCTTAAAAGATTCACTAATAATTTGTCTGTATGACTTTTTTATAGATGGGCTGGCAGTGTTTAGTTGCCAGGGTCCGGCATTAATCCCCATCTACAGATATCGGTGTGGAAATTTTGTATTAAAGGCTCACGTAGGAATCATCTAGAGATGCCACACTTTACATAATATTTTTGGTGATACTCTTCTGCCTTGTAAAATTCCGGTGCTGGTTTTATTTCAGTTACGATTTTTTTGCCAAACTTTCCGGATGCATCCAGCTTTGCTTTTGATTGTGTAGCAATTTTTTCCTGCTCTGAATCATGACAAAATATTACAGAGCGGTATTGCGTGCCAATGTCTGGGCCTTGTCTATTTAGCTGTGTTGGATCGTGTGAGCTCCAAAACACATCCAGTAGTTTTTCATATGGCAAGATGTTTGGGTCATATTCAACTTGGACAAGTTCTGCATGTCCTGTTTCATCCGTACAAACCTCCTCATACG
>JAKAJY010000040.1 GCA_021824845.1 archaeon | reverse complement strand
TCATAAAAGAATCTCTGAATTGAGACTGGGGATCATCACAATCTTTGCTCTTTTTGCTGTGATTCCTGTTGCCTTTGGCGCATATGTCGAGCCCACCGCTCAAGAGCAAGCCCTATTTGACAAACTAAAATCAGAATTTGAAAAACTATCCATTCCAAAAAAAGACGTCACTGATACTATCAATTCTTTCTCATCACCAATAACATACTATTTCCCATGCGACCAAGGCGAAACATACCAATCAGTAAATGCGACCATACAGACAAAGCTGGCAAAGTTTGACTCTTCAATTGCCCATCAGGGCGGTGCAATCACTGGTGGCATCTATGTCTGGAAGTGCTCCATAACCGTATCAAACGGAAAGATGACCATAAACTGCAACAACGAGCTGATGCTAAATTCTGTGGCTCTGGCGCAAAGCACCGAAAAGGATCCTGCAATCAAACAAATCGAGGACCTAGTGGTGTATTATCACGAGTTATTGCACGGCCAGCTAATGATTGATGCAATAAAAACATCCGAGTCCTGGCAAGACTATACCTGCAATACACCAATCCAGCAAGACTTGGACTATTCCAGCACAGACGCAGATCACCAAATCATAACGCCTCTGCAGACCGAGTTTGCCAAAAGACTAATCGAGGACGAGGGCGGATTCTTTAAAGTAGAAACCATTACACCAGACCAAACAAGTGCCGGAACATTCTCAAAAAAAATAGGCTCACTGTATGACTATCCCGAATATGTCAAGTCTGGAATCAACATCTCTGCTCGCTCGTATAATGTAGCAGACATAAAAATCACATCGCAAAAAAATGACATCATCATTAATGGCATCTTAAATGACAAATCAAAAAACGGCATAGTGTGGCTCTATGTATTTGGAAAAGAATCTTCAAACACCACTCCGGCGCCAAAACCTATGCCAAAGCCAATTGCCACACCGCCACAGCAGATCTCAATTCCAGACTGGGTAAAGGATCTAGGAAAATGGTGGTCAGACGGTACAATAAACGACCAAGAGTTTTTGACCGGAATAAAATACATGATTGAAAATGGAATAATTACAATCCCGCAAACCACACCAGGCCAGGCAACCTCACAGCCAATCCCATATTGGGTCAAAAACAACGCAAAATGGTGGTCACAAGGAACCATCTCAGATACAGAATTTGTCGCAGGATTACAGTATTTGATTCAAAACGGGATAATGGGCGTCAAAATAGAAACCCAGGAAGAATCTGACACTCCAACCATTACATCTGCAATCCAGGATGATATTCCGCCAGAACCAGAGCCAACAAGCCTGGGTGTGATCCAAATAAGTGCACCAACATTTGCAAAACAGTCCTACCAATCAACCCAGGGCAAAATTACGGGCAAAATAGATGATTTCAAGACCGGAACCTACGTCATACTTACCGTAACCAAGCCAGACGGTAACACGTACGATCTCAAGGGAATTCTTACCAACAAGGGCCAATTCACAGTACCAATAATGATTGACTCTAATTGGCAGGTGGGAAAATACATCATCACTGGAAAGTATAACGGCGTCTATGTGGATTCGGACTCGTTTTCCGTCCAATGATATAAGTATGAAATTCATACCGTCTGTATATTTCTGATCAAAACTATGTAAATATCAAATGTGGTATTTGATAATAAAGTAGAATAATCATTAATGGTATGACGATATTACGTGATTAGAAGACACACCATAGTAATTGATGAAGATGTAGAAAAAAAGTTAAGGCATCTTCAGGCAGATCTGATAAAAAAGACCGGCAAGTCGGTAAGCTTTTCCGCAGTAATCAATGATACTCTGAAAAAATCGCTAAAATAGTTCGAGATAGGACGTGTGGTCGTTGAGGCACCGGTTAGGACTTCCCAATCCACAGTCTGATTGGTTTTTGAATTTTTGATATTAAAACAAAACGTAGGAATCATCAGTGGACTACAAAATATCAACAATAAAGCTGAAAAATCATCATTTCTGTTGATTAATTTTTATTAATTTTATTGTGTTTATGTGAATCATGAAAACAACTCACTGGAATTACGAAGTCAGGGCGCCATTCAAAAAAGTCATGGCCTGGGACACTCTTTTCTTTGTTCTAGGCATTGGTGTTGGCGCAGGAATTGGTGCATTCCTAGCAACTCTCTAGGAATTCCATTTTTTTATTTCAAAAAAAATGAAAAAAGAGGTTTACATGTCCATTCCCGGCATTCCACCCATTCCTGGTGGGCCTGCTGGGCCTGGAGCATGACTTGAGGATTTTGATGCCGCAATAACATCATCTATTCGCAAAATCATGCAAGCTGCCTCTGTTGCTGCGTTTACCACCTGTTCTTTTACGGCAAGCGGTTCTACTACATTTTGCGATTCAAGATCGGCCACTCTGGAATTGATAACGTCTATTCCATAGGTTGCCTTTCCAGATGTTGCTTTTGATCTGAGCTGGACCTGAGTATCTAGCGGATCCATTCCGGCGTTTTCGGCCAGAACCAATGGTATGGTCTCAAGACCTTCTGCGAATTTTTGCGCTGCTAACTGTGGGCGTCCTTCTAGAGTGTTTGCCCATTCGCGTAGTTTTGCTGCTACTCTGGCTTCTGGGGCTCCTCCGCCAACTAGGATTGTTGGGTATTCAACGACGTCCTTTACTGCCATTAAGGCATCGTGGATCGAGCGTTCGACTTCATCTACCACTCTTTGTGAGCCTCCTCTTGCAAGAATCGAAACAGCTTTTGGGTTCTTACATCCTTCAATAAAGACCCACTTGTCCGTCTCTACTTGTCTTTCCTCAACTAGTTTTGCAGAG
>JAKAJY010000085.1 GCA_021824845.1 archaeon | reverse complement strand
CATTTTGTCTTGTCTCTTTGCGAGACAAATTACAGGGAATCATAACATATCGCGACATACTAAACCTGCTTGGCACCAAGATCAAAAGCAAAATTCCACTATTCATCATAGGGATGCCACAAGAAAAGAACACGAGCATCATCACAGATAAACTCACAAAAACACTCGAGTTTGCACAAAAAATTTCAGACATACAGGAAGCCAAAGTTTATGTAAAAAAACACCGCGGTACCGGAGTTCGGTACAACTATGATGTATCCGCGATAATTATCACACCTCATAAAAGATACCAGTTTTCAAGCGCCGGATATGATCTTAGCAAAGTCTTTGATGATTTAGGGCAAAAACTACACAGGGCGCTATCAAAACGCATACAAGAGCGCTACAAGATCAGCGTTCGCAGAATGTAAAACGAGTTACCAATAAAACTGGAATAATGCAATCAGCATAAAAAAACTTTAGAAGATCACAGCTTAGAATCAGTCCATTTAGATCAGTAGGTTTTCAATTTTTTTGTTCGTGTAGAATTTGGTTTATTGGCTACAGGTTTGCGTTGCACCGAATAGATAGGATATGAGAATTCTGAGTTGAGCGAATAACTTCCAATTTTTGCATATACAAAGTCGGTATTTTTTTTCACCGCATTATACAGATTTTTTCCCATCACCATTCCATTTGGATCCGCCGAAGAGTTGATTTTTACGCACATGTTTACAGGACTGCCAAACAAGTCTATGTTTGGTGAGAAATTTGTTTTCATTATGCTTACTTTGCCATAATCCGCACTGATACGGTAGCTTAACGGCACCAGTTTTTCTTTTTTAAAAAATTTGTTAATATCCGCATTGATTTCTGCCATTTCCAAGCCACAGTTCAGGCAATTGACAAATTTATCACATGTGTGAGCCCCAGCAAAATTTGGAAAGTAAAACAACAGACTATCACCCAGGTTTTTGACTACAAACCCGTGATGTGAGTCAATTACCTTTGCCATGATGTTTAAGAAAAACCCATAATACAGCTACAGTTCTTTTGTAGTCATAGACGCAGAGATATCCGAGGAGTTTACGATGTCTATTACCCCGATACAGTAGTGTTGGGACTTTTTCAGAAAATTAACCATATATTGTGGGGTTTTAGGATCAGGTATGATCATTGATTTGAGATAGTCATGATGTTCAATTACGGACTTTTTCATTCGTCTTTTTGAATTCAATTGCATCATATCCACATTAACTCAGCAGGCCTTGCCTATTATGGTGTGATGTACTCCAGTTTGCAATCACGTGTGTATGCTTGATACAAATGAGTGCATTATTGGGCAATCAGATACACGCCAAGTCCGGCACCAATCCCAATACCGACTCCAATGCCCAATATGAAGAACAGCATGTCCCAAGCCATTATTTTTTTGAATGGTGCTCTAATTTCATGATTCCAGTGATTTGAAAGTATTTTCATGTCATCACAACAGTACGCTCTTTGTATAAGAACATTGGCAGCTAGAAAGCACATTTGCAGTTGAGTATTGACGTAAGGTAAGAATGCACCATGTTATTAGGCAGAACGACCATACACATGCATGACAAATCTAAGAATTACAACATCGATATTGATTGGATTGAATTAGTATGAATCTTTACGATCTGAAAATAATTCACTGCTACAAATGCGAAAAATACATTGGTGAGGTTCGCCATGATGCGGAAATTAGCATGCCACGTTGTGGTAGTTGTGCTAATGCGATGCCCAAAATTATTGAAATCCCCGAATATGCGGCAAGCAAATACCACAAATATTTGGTGAATGCAATTCCCGCTTAAATTTCCCAAAATTTTCAATCCAAACAAAGTAGAGAAATCAAGCAAGGTTTGCAAGCGATGCAAAATAGAGCATACGGATACCAATGATTACCCAGTCTGCAATTATTGCCTCAAATGGTTAGATAATTGGGAATAATTAGGATTGAATCACACAATCATAACATCCGAGCCTACTAATTTGGTCTATGATATATGCAACATCGACGTATCATAAATTATGAATAAATCAAAAAGCAAAGCCACGCCGCAAATCAACAAGAACAATGAGACAAAGCCACAGAACTTGATGAAAAAAGAATACCTAGAATCATACAATGAGCTAAAAGAGTCCATCATCGAAAACCAAAAAAACTGGGAAAAAGAACAAAGTGAGACAAGATAGCAGATCAGAGCACCTGCATCCATGATGCCAAAGTAAAGATGGCCGGATTCAAAGACAGATACGAATGCACCAGGTGTCACAAATTCATTGTTTATGAGACAAACAAGGCGTAGTGAAGATAATTATTGTCACAAAACACCAGATTCCAAATCATTCATTCATGAAAATAGATCCTGAAGATGATGATTCACCTTAACTGTCAGTGCGAGCCTCACAGGATTCAAAATAGCGTAACAAGACGATATGATGTTTATTTGATCATATCAGAATCTTCGATTACTACTGCGCCATGTTCTGAAACATCAATCATCATGTGATGATTGTGAAGAATTTGTTGTTTTGCATCATCTGGCAGTTGTGCCAATAAATCTTTTCTATAAGAACATAAACAAGCACCGTTAAATCTGGCAAAATTGGAATGAAACATTACTTCAGCTTCTATTTCTGCAGATATTGCGCCATCTTTGGTTAAATCAGGAAAAGACCTCCCGGCCACATAATAAGGAGGTTTTAAAGATGTGAAAAGTCCAGACATGAATTTTTCATTTGCTATTTTTGCACCTTCTGGATTTTCTAAGAAATCCGGGATTTGTATGACATGTAAGAGGTCTTTTGAAATGTAATAATCCGTGTCAATTCCAAAGCCATTCATTTTTTCTATTATGACG
>JAKAJY010000075.1 GCA_021824845.1 archaeon | reverse complement strand
GTTCTTTTTTACAATGTTTTGCAGGTTTCTAATGTGTGCACCGCCCTTGCCAATGGCAAGGCCCATCTTTCCCTCATTTACTACAAAAATAACTCGGTTTTGTTTTTCGTCTTCCACACAATCACGTGCAGATGCACCTGTTACGTTTTGGAAAAGCGAGATTAAGCGCATTTGATCAGTTGTTAGTTTGATTGTTTGTGGCATGTCGAAGGATTATCTCAACCCGCGGAGGGTCTCATTTAAACTTTGAGAGATCATTTCGTTTCTTCTTGTAAAATTGTCTTGATGTTGGAATCTGCAATTGATGTTAGTGACGCTGCGGAAACTCGAAACTGCAAACCACATAGTTTTCCCAAAGCTACGGATGAGCCACCAAACTCTAATGTGGAAACTTTTTGGTCTTTTGCGGTGTTTTGGATTTTTTCCAGTGCTTCACCTGCAAGTGATTTTGAAATTACTACTAGCTTTGCATTTTTTATTGATTGCACTACTTGTTTTTCTCCCAATACACACTTGTTCTCATTTAGTGCGTCCTTTAGTGCTTTTTCCAAGAGTTTACCCATTTGTAATCACGATCCAAAAGAGCTCCTTTATAGATTTACCCTTGGACAAATTGATCAAATGTATGGTTTTACAATTTTAATTAAAAATAAGAAAAGATGATGAGACATTTACTGTAATGCTACAACCATATAACACGATACGATTACTTGACAATTATGGTCTGGGCTTGTGTTGCAGAGAGCGGCGTCGCATCATCCAGTGATTGCCACACAAATGTCTCTATTGTTAATTGGCCTTTTTGCTTTGGAGTCCAGGATTGGGATATCTCAAATTGCTGTGACTCGTTCAGATTTCCTACAATCCACGACAATGACACAACAACACCATTTTTGTCAGTGACTTGCATGATATTTACAAAGTCCTGGGTTCGGCTTTGCATGTTTTGGATTTGTGTTATGATTTGGACTTGCTGGTTTTGTTTTGGGGATAAGACTTCCTTTCCTGCAGAGTCTGCCAAATAAATCTTATCGATTGTGATTTTGCTATCGCTTGGTAGATCAGAGTCAATCATTGACTTTGCGGTGATATCCAGCTCGTCATGAATAGAGTATGGTACAGGCAGAGTTCGGTCCTTGTATATTGCAGTGATATTGTCGGTTGGCAATGCGCGCAGTCTATTTCCGGAAGAGTTGTCGGTTTGTGTTAGCATGACGGTTGCCTCAAAGATTCCAGATTCATCATCGGTTTCTATTGCGACTATGGTGATTCCTGCAGAATCAGATTCTGATGATACATCTAATTCCACATTGTCCAGTGTTTCTGGATTGAGATTCATGTCTGAATCGATTACCTGTATTGCTATAGTATCATCCTCAAGATAGTTTGGATTTGAGAACTGTACATCACCCACATTCCAGCTTACTCGTGCAGATTTTGTCAGCACAACTCCGTCTGCAAATTCAAATGATATGGTAATTCCATCATCTCGATCAGTTTCCAAGAATCCACCGTTTGGCCCACTGCCACTAGTTCGTGGTGTGGTGTCATCATGCCCATCGCCGTCCACATCGTGTGCAAATCCAGTGAGTGTTATCTCACCAGAAAAGACTCCACTGCTTGGTGCAGTTTCGGTCAGCTCATACATATCCAAAGAGTGAGACGGTGTCGATATTTTTATTGGATGATCCGAATCATCGCCAATTGAGTCAATTCCGTATTCATTTGCATTCCATGCAGGGGCTGCAATAGTTATGCGAATCTTGTCAGTCCAGCTATAGATTTTTTTGTCCAGATAAATTGGAGCATATGGTTTGTCATAGTCTGGGATTGGTTCTGCAAAGGCCGCATTCAATATCAGAAATATGGTAAATAGTTCTAGCAACTAGTCATAACAAATTGGTGCTGGCTTTTGAAGATAACTAATGATTAGTTCTTTGATACTTGCATGTAGAGATCTACTGTTCCAGAACCTACTGGAATGTTAGAGCCAACGATTACGTTTTCTGTTACACCTTTGAGTTCCTCTATCTCACCAGTTAATGCTGCTTCTGCTATGGTTGGCACTGTGATTTCGAATGCAGCTCGAGCCAGAACCGAGTCCTTTGTTCCTGCGATTCCGTGTCGTCCTATTTGTTGCAAATATCCACGCGAGCACATCATGTCGGATACTAACATGATGTATCTGGAATCAACTTCCAGTCCCTGGTCTTCCAGTGTGGTGGATAACTCGTTGATTAGTGCATTTCTTGCAGCCTCTATTCCAAGTGTTGCTGCGATTTCAAAGACGTTATTTGTTCTAACGTTTCTCTTATCGATGCCGTCAATTTCCAGCACTTTTGCCAGATTAGAGCCGGTTGTCTGGATGACCCATTCGTCGTCTTTTTGTGCAACCGTAACACGTGTGATGTCTGGAACTCCCTTGACTATAGTATTGAGAACCTTGTTTCTAATTGCAATTACTGTTGGTGCATCGCCTTCTTCTGCCAGAGTTAGCGTTATGGTATTGCCACTTGTTTCCAGCTTGAATTTCTTGTTTGATGATAATGCTGCCTCTACCTCTTCTACTGTGCAACCCCTCTGTGAGAGACCAGATGTGCTTAGCTCCAGTGTGATCTGGGTTGCATAGTCAGTGTCTGCGCTCTCGATTAGTGCGGAGACCTTTGTCTGTAAGGTGTTTCTGGCTACTTCGATTGCCTTTTCTCTTGATTTTTGGTATTTTGGCTCTAGGTAAATGTCCATGGTTGGAGTAACTGGTTTCTTTCTTGCATCCACCAATTCGATCAGTCTTGGTAGACCTAGTGTTACGTTTCGCTCTCTGATTCCTGCAAAGTGGAATGTTCTGAGTGTCATCTGAGTTCCCGGCTCACCAATCGACTGGGCAGTTACGATTCCTACTGCTTGTCC
>JAKAJY010000128.1 GCA_021824845.1 archaeon | reverse complement strand
CTGATGAAACCACCCATGAATTGATCGCTACCAAGACATATGTAGGTAGCTACAATGGCACCATTAGGGGTCATAGGGCCATGCAACGCAACCTGTCTAAAGCCGTGGACCGTTTTCTGTGTGAGCATCACGCGCATGAGGTAACAATTAGCTAATGGCAGGTTGCGACTATGCAGGTTTGGCAGTGTGCCCGTCTACTAAACAGTGGACAAATATGGGGTATGTCAAGCACTCAAAGGGTTTGTTTGGATTCCATAAGGGATTAGATAGCGGTGCTGAAGTGTTGCTGGAACCAGGTGGTGTTGCTTTTAACCAAACACCTGGTATTGCCAAAATCAATCTTGATGGCAATGATTGGTATCTTGTCTATGGATATTCTGACCAAGACAATATAGATTTCGCTATTAAGTATTTTGAGAAACAAGTCCCCCGTGTTGCTGAGATTTTCAAGAAAATAGCTTCTGGGAAACTCAATAATATGAGAGTGGTGTAAATGATGGTGAAACAATTGAAATGTTTTATGAGAATAGATGCTGGAGGCTATCATGCCATCCTCCATAATTCTATGGAGGATTTAACTCGTGCTCATCATTTGTATAGCGAACCTTTTACAAACGAACCGGGTTATGACTTAGATTCTGAACAACAAGAAGCGGAATATGTTGCTCATTTCAGTAAACTGATTCTTAGTGACCCATATAAATATGGTAGAGTGATCGAAAAGGACATTGACATTGAAGTGGATGATTTAGGCAACATGAAATTTGATAAGATGGGAGTGGATTTTATAGCATAGCAAATGGGGACGTAGCTCAGTGGTAGAGCGGCTGGCTTTTAACCAGCGGGTCGTGGGTTCGAGCCCCACCGTCCTCACCAATTTTCAAGGTTGACAAATCGGTGGTACAATAGATATGAGCAACAGGGCTGAAATTGAATCAAATGGTTTTGGGTTTACTGTGCGGGATGATTATAGCCATCATAATGTACCTTATAAGGGTGCAGATGAAATTACTGATCCAGTCCAAGTGGTCAAAATCTGTTACCAGGCTTGTTTAGGTTCTGATAGCGAATCAGTGTTAGATTTTGTCTTTGAAAGTCAAAAGGGCGTTATTGTCAATGGTGTGTGGTATGACTTTGAAGAAATCGAAAAAGCCTTTGAGAAGGAATAATCATGCCTGAAAACATTAACTTTACAGACAAAATGAGTCATTACAATCGTGATGACATCGTTACACATGCTATTGTGTCTGCTTGTGTGGGATTGAACGATAAAGACTTTGAATCCATGCACGGAAAGGACGTGGAAGTGAAGCTCACCTTTAATGGCGTCGAAGTGCCGTTTGTTTCATTTCTTAAACGATTTGAAGAGTGCATTGACACCTCTGTTGAAACAGAAGCCGCCAGGTTGTTTGCCCAGAAACTTAATGAGTTGGACAAGCAAATGGAGCAATTCAAAAAGCAAATGACAAAAGCAATGAAAGATGCTTTACCTAAGCAAAAACATTTTGAAGAAGAAGAGTGGTGAGTTTTCAGGGTTGACAAACTGGTGGTACAATAGATATGTCCGAATTGTCCGAATTGTCCGAATTGGCTGAGTGGCTAAAAGACCGATGTGTCAATCTCAAACATCGCTACATCATCATGGCTTACCATGATTACTACCCATCTGGTGGCCCCAATGATTTTAGGGCGTCTTTTGATAGTATCATGGCTTGCCTAAAATGGCTAGATAGCCGCGACAACCGCTTTGAATATAGTCATGTCTATGACCAAGACAAACGCGAGTTTGTTGAAATTCCTTCTGATGTAAAGGGATTTGAAAATTTGCTACTTCTTATCCTTAAAGATTTGTCGAAGGAGTTTCAGCGGGCTGATGTAACGTGGAAAAATAGATATGATTGGTGGTGGGATACTAAAAACAATCATATTGACCCCTTACTTAGCACGTTGGGTATTAGATATGAGTGGTACGATCCGGACACTTCATATCGTGATGATGTTATGGCCTGTGTCGGGCCTATGATGGATGCTATCAAAGAATACTTTGAAGCAAACCCACACACTGATTATGATCCAGACAAGATTGTTTTCAGGGTTGACAATTCCGAGGTACAATTTGAGGACGACGAAGAATGAAACAAGTTCACGTTTTTGCAATCATGAACAACCGCGACAACACTGAGGGTCGCGGGCCTCTTTATCCTGACGCCTACTTTGACAAGAAAGAGGACGCTGAAAAAATTTGTCATAGCCCTGGCTATTACAAAAAACATGGAGTGATGGGCACGGATAGTTGTGAAGTGTCTCCGGTAAACATGGTTATTTGGGAAAGTGTCGAAGAATACACCGAAAACCATGAATATCAAAAGAAATGGCAAACTGCCATGGACAAACTCACTGAACAAGAAAAGCGAATCCTTGGACTAGTGAATGAACGTGGTGAATACGTTCAAGCTATGGACAAACTCACTGAAGAAGACAAAAAAGTATTGGGTCTGAAATGATTTTTGTGGCCCTTGGTTTATATCTGTTTTTTTCAAGGTTGACAATTTCGAGGTACAATAGGTAATCATGGGATACGAAGTGAAGGTGATCGTTGGTGAGTTGACTAGCCAAAAATACCACCTTGATAAGTCACTCAGATGGATTTCAGTGTTTGGCATCATTGACATCTGCAAAACAAACCTGTCATGTTGTTCACGAGCGGCATATGACCCTTCTGATCTTACTCCAGCGTTCTTCATCGCTGATGATGGTGACACAAGTATCGTGAAAGACCGATACAACGACCCTATTATGGCAATTCCTCTCAAGTTGTTTATCAAAGCATTTCGAGCAGAAGTGAAAGAGCATCCTGGGAAAATGGTTTATCGTCGCCATCAATGGCTCAAATCCTTTGTGGAAAGCGTAAATAGAA
>JAKAJY010000107.1 GCA_021824845.1 archaeon | reverse complement strand
CAAACTGTGCCCTTATTACCAAATCCCATGGCTTTGCCGCAAAGGATGTGGCGGTGCCAAAAACAAGAATTGCTGCCAATGCTATGGAAATTATGCCATATCTCAATGATGTGGTTCTGGCGTGATTTTTGTTAAAGCTCCAAAATCAACTTGTAACAAGTTTTAGATCAGTTATTTTTGAGCAGTTTTATGATCCTAGGATAAATTTTGATCGTTTTTGGGAAAAGTGATCCAAAAGCATAAGATCCGATCAAAAGATCGACATTTGATCACATATCGGACAGATCACAAAACAAATGATCTATAAACAAAAAACTGATCCAAAAAGTGTCCCGATTTGAACGAAAGCTTTTAATCGCCGTAATTTTTACGATAAAAACGTTGCAACTAAAATACTCCACTGTTTTGATGGCACTACTTGTTGTAAGCATGGTGGTCTCTCCAGCATTTGCTGCAGTCACACCATCTAACGAAAGCGTCCAAAACATTGCGAAATCCGGCGACTACGTAACCTTGACCGGAGAAGGCATTGATCCTGATGATGATTCCTTGACAATCTCTTGGGCCCAAGTCGGTGGTGAAGAAGTAGAACTTACCCCATCAAACACCGTTGCAGAGCCAACCTTCAAAGCACCAGAAGTAGAAAATGGCAAAGTCAAAATTTTAACATTTGAATTATCAGTAGAGGATCCTTATGGCGAAATTGATACAGACCTAATCAAAGTTACTATCATGCCAAGAAACCAACCCCCAACTGCAGATGCTGGACTTGATCAGGCTGTAGAGAAGGGTGATGAAGTAACACTAGATGGCTCTGGTACAGACCCAGACGGCGACTTTCTCACATATCACTGGTCACAAATCGACGGTCCAGTAGTAGAGCTGGATGACCCATCATCACAAAACCCGTCCTTTGACACATCCAGTGTAATTCGAAGCACCGGAATTTTTAGATTTCAATTATCTGTATTTGATGGCTTTGGAGGAATGGCCAGAGATGCAGTAATAATAAAAATGACTGCAGGCAAGCCAACACTAATTTCAGCTGCTGCAGGACCTGATCAAATTGTAGATGAGGGAGAGACTGTCCAACTAGACGGAGTATGTTCAGATAAACTAGACCGGGAAACAAACTATTCTTGGGTCCAAACACTTGGACCATTTGTAGAGTTATCATCAAACGCTGACCCAGATCCAACATTCACAGCACCAGAAATTCCAAACGGCTCTATTGTTCCAACCGCATTCAGACTTACATGCACTGTTGATGGTGGAGGAACATCAACAGACATAGTTATTGTTAGAGTTAGACCAATTAACGATGGTCCACTAGCAGACGCAGGCCCAGACAAGAACACAGCATCAAATCGATTTGTATATCTTACAGGCTCTGGCTCTGATCCAGATGGGGACATCATAAAGTATACTTGGAGACAAGTAGGCGGAGATGATGTAGTGATTGCACACCCAACAAGCCCTGAGGCACGATTCAAGGCACCAGAGATTTCAGGTGGCGCATCAACTGAACTAGAATTTGAATTAACAGTTACCGATCCATATGGCGGTGAAGACACCGACACGATGGCAGTTACAGTAGTATCTGATAATGTTAGAGCATCAGCAGACGCAGGCTCTGATCAAGTCGTAGATGAGCAAACCGAGGTCACACTTGCAGGCTCTGGTTCTGATCCAGACAGCGAAGAGATAACATTTGAGTGGAGACAAGTAGGTGGCGAAGCAGTAGAGTTATCCTCAATTAACGATGCAGAACCAACCTTTACTGCACCAATAGTAGCAAACGGTAAAGTCAAGATTCTTGTCTTTGAGCTACGTGTGGCAGATGAAAATGGCTTCCCAACCAAAGATGTAGCCAAAGTCACAGTATTGCCAGTAAACGCACCACCAGTAGTTGACGCAGGTGAAGATCAAGAAGTTGACTTTGGTACTGCAGTATCACTTGTAGGAACTGCCTCTGATGAAGATGGGGAATTCCTCACATATCTGTGGAATCAAGTATCTGGACCATCCGTCATACTATCCGATACTACATCACTAGAAACTGGTTTTGTTGCGCCAATAATTGATGACGATGTTACTCTTACATTCCAATTAATTGCAAATGATGGATCTACAGACAGTGAACCATCCACAGTGGATGTCACTGTAAAAGGAACTACCTCAAAAGCATTAATTGCATATGCTGGAAAGGATCAGGTCGTACCTGAAAATTCAAACGTTTCACTCTTTGGATCTGGTAAGGATCCATTCAAAAACAAACTTGATTATGCTTGGAAACAAATTTCAGGCGAACATGTATCACTCTCTGCAAGCGATATTGCCAAGCCAACCTTTGTTGCACCTAGTGTGGATAACGGAGAAACAAAAGAATTGATCTTCCAGATTGTGGTTACTGATGGTAATGGAAGATCCGCACAAGACACTGTCAGTATTACTGTGGAACCAATAAACGGTGCTCCAACGGCAATTGCTAAAATAAAGGCAATACGAGAAGCAATTTAGCCCAATTAATTCATAAAACGATATTTTTTAACAAATAATGAATTTTGGATTTAGAAAAATTTCGGGACGACGTCTACACCATAACAAACCGCCTTGCGCAAAACCTCAACAAAGATGATGTCCCAAAACTAAATTTTGTCAGGCAACGACTAATAGAATTGTACCAACAAAACTTGGTCAAAATCAACCACTCTGTTTTGGAGCTGATTTGTGCTGCAAACCTGGTGGCAAAAGGATTTGCAGTCGATGTTGAAAAGCCACTGACCAACTCACTAGTGTGCGATCTGTATGGGAAAAAAGACAATAAAACCGTAATAATAGAAATAGAGACTGGCTTTACGCCACCCGAACATGCATTGGATACAATTGACTATTACGTATCCAGAATAATCAGCAAGATTGCACGCTACTCCAAATATTGTGACG
>JAKAJY010000095.1 GCA_021824845.1 archaeon | reverse complement strand
TGGCCAAGATAAACCGCGAAATTAGAAATTGATATAGGATGCCAGACTGTGTTGGTTGATTACCATAACGGAGAGATCAGAGAATTCTTTTCCTTCTAGATCTTTGACAAAGCCGACAAATTCGGTTTCTCGATCTGTTGTCAGAAATTCATAGACGTGCACACGCAACTTGGAGGTATCAAAACCGTTTTTCTTTAGATATTTGGCAATCTCTGATTGCATAAAGTGCTTGCTTGGGTCTCGTGGCCAAGGCCTTGGCACCAAAACAACGGAAAACCCATCTAAGATTGCCTTTTGCAGCTCGAGTTTTTTTTCCTCGATTGATGTGGTGATGTGCATTGTGATTACTTTGGAGCGATCCAATGGGACTTGTGCCTTGGATGCTGCAACCTGGGTTGCAGAAATTCCCGGAATTATTGTAATTTTGCCAAAAATCTCAATTATCCTGTCTACCACTTCGGATTCTGAAAAATTAACATCGCCAGTAAATGGAACAACTAGTTTTTTCTGGCCGAGTGTCTTTGCCACCTTCTGGTATGCCTCCTCTTGGTTTTTCATTGTGATTTCATGCACTTCCTTCCCATTCAGCAATGACTCTATGGTTTGCAAAGTATACTTGTAGCCAATCACCACATCACATTCCAGCACAATATTTTTGACTAGTTCTGTGACGTATTTTGGTGAGCCTGGGCCTACACCAACTGCAAAGACATTACTCATGTTCCATCCTAGATTTGATGTATTGTACTACTGGCGTCCAATTTACTCGTAGAAAATTCATTGGCGCCTTTGCGGGATAAGTAACCCAGTCCTTTACTATGGAGAGATGGAATTTTCTTTCCTTCTCACCGTCACGCAGCTTCAAAAACAAAATGGTACCCCAGGCCTTCTCTTCAGTGCTTGCCTCAATTACATCAGACATGGCATATCTTGGGTTTTTTTCATTTTCCAGATCTGTAATGAGGTTTTTCTCATCATACCCGTCATGAGTTAGAACGGTGTTTTCTGGATCTTTTATCAATCGTAGAATCTGTCTTTGAACGGTTGATTTCCACCACTGGCTCTTTGCCTTGGTCTTTGATACAAAGTATAATCCTTTATCGGTGACAAAAAACATACATTCTTTGCTTTTTGTAAATAATTTTTTTTCTTCCAGCCATACTGAAAGTAGATGAGTCTTTATTTTCTCATCAGAATCCATATGATTTTCAAACTATTACGACTTGTTAAAAACCAATGCCATTAGCTTTTATTTGAGATGGCAAAAACATCACATATTGCAATATCTGGTTGTTGTTTCTGTTGTGGTCGGTTTGCTTTTGGCAGGCCTAATACCAGTATTTGCAGAAACAGAGATCTCTGATAAAGTAGTTGTACTAAACACACGGTCTGGCGAAATAGTAATAGAATTATTCCCTGTAGATGCGCCAAGAACAGTAGAGAACTTTCTAAATCTGACTAGCCAGAAATTTTACGACAGAACTGTATTTCACAGAGTTATCAAGGACTTTATGATTCAGGGCGGTGACCCAAAGACAAAGCCAAATGGATACAAACAGCTCTCTGAATGGGGAACAGGTGATGCTGGTTACACCATTCTTGGTGAGTTTAACACCATTTCTCACAAAAGGGGCATAGTGTCAATGGCACGTGGCGGCGATCCAGACAGTGGAAGCTCACAGTTTTTCATAGTTCACAAGGACACACCCGCACTGGACCAAAGTTATGCAGTGTTTGGTAGAATTGCAACCCAGGCAAGCTATGACACTTTGGACAAAATAGCAAACTTGGAAAATGCAGGTGAGCCAACAAACAATGTTCCCTATGATTGGGGCAAAGGTGAGATCCTCAAGGCCGAAGTAAAGAACAGATCAGACATCACAGATCTGCTGGAACAAGGTGAGCCTGAACGGGTTACACCAAAAACCACCGAGACAGTTCCATACTCTAATGACAAGCTAGGATTTTCATTTGTACCGCCTGCAGGATGGTTTACACAAGAGCCACCAAAGCGAAGCCCTGAAACACCAGACGTAGTAGCTGTTGGCGACAAAATTGGTGGATTCACACCGGCAATTTCGGTTTCTGTCAAACCGACAAATGGAACCACGGTGGATGATTACTCTGAAAAAATTAAACAGACACTAAAGCCAGCATTGGACTCTGGCATTCTTACCATACTTGATGAGCAAAAAGTAACGATCAAAGGACATGATGGATACATACGCGAAGCACTGGGCAAATTCAACATTACATCAGGCCAGATCAAAGTAAAATTCAAGGAAGTCGTGATTCATTCTGGCGACAAATTCTACATAATAACCTACACAAACAGCGAGAACAATTTTGATGCTACAATGCCTAAATTTGATGCTACACTGGAATCATTTAGCACAACTGCACTACCTACAGATAATGGTAAAAAAGATGAACCAAAACTCCCAGGACAGTGCGCAATTGCAACTGCGGCATTTGGAACCGAGCTTGCCCCACAAGTCCAGCTACTCAGAGAAACAAGGGATAATGTCTTGTTTAGTACTGACTCTGGCACAGCATTCATGGCCGGCTTTAACGAATTTTATTATACATTTAGCCCAGCAGTGGCCGATCTACAGAGGCAAAACCCAGCATTCAAGGAAATGGTAAAGGTGACCATTACACCGATGCTTTCCACTCTATCCATTTTGAACTATGTTGATATTGATTCCGAGCAGGAAATGCTGGGATATGGAATTGGAATCATTCTGTTGAATATGGGAATGTACTTTATCATTCCAACAATAGTCATAGTAAAAATAAAAAATAGATTTTGGAGCTAGTGCAAAAATCTCGGAATCTTTTTTGCTATGTGAGCAATGGAGATTTTTCCTGGACCCATGGTTATGATACATAGGTTTGCTGCAAGTAAGATGAGATCAAGCTCGTATGCGCCTTGGCCGGTAAGATTTTC
>JAKAJY010000092.1 GCA_021824845.1 archaeon | reverse complement strand
GTAGATGACTCCATCTTTTGCATGTTGTTGAAATTCATAATATTGATCAAGTACATCATAGTAAATGTCAAAGTTCTGGAGTTTTTGGATCTCTCCAGTTCTTTCACCATCATTGTCAGTCAAGCACAGTAGACCGTTGATTTTTAATCCAACACTTGTATTCTGCATAGCAAAGTTGATGCCACACGATTTTCCTGAATTCTGTGGTTTGACAATCGGAATAGGCGGACCATGAGTGTGCACCATATCTTTCCTTTCTACATTTCCTCCAATAGCCGAGGAATACAATGAAGCAAAATATTCTGCAATCTCCACAGATTTAGCAAGTTCTTGGACATCAGGATTCTCATACAATCCAACAGTTCCTGTGACTCGGTTGATGTGGGGATATCTGGAATTCCCATCTTTCCACGCCACACGATTTGTAGCATGACGATCATCACCTGTCGTGAAAATTGCCAAATCTTTCGAAAGACTATTTTCGTCACCGTTTGACTCGCTGACCTTTCCGATGGTCATCATCAGAATGTCTTGGCCGATGCTCTCAGCCACATTTTCTACATCGAAATTCTTCATTCCTTCGATATTTGGATAATTTTAAAACAGAAGTTTTTTGATTCAATTTTCACAAGCTGGATTTTCTTTGAATGAATATTTCTTCATTCAAAATTCTTTTTGTCTTATGTTTTGTCATAAGCACGAATTAGCAGGTTCACTTGGGAACACCAATCAAATTGGCAAGTTCTGTAAACAAATCATCAATCTGTTGAGTTTTTGCTGCTTCAAAATCTTCTGGACTCTCATCTTCCAATCTTTCCATATTACGAATATCATCAACTTTTTCCATCACAGCCATCGCCATCGATCTCAATGATGCACTTCTGTTGTCGATGTTAAACATGATTCCTTTGTCCTCCAACAAGGTTTGTGTGATCTGCTCCATATCCTGATTTGGAATTCCACCATTGTCAGGTGTTTCAAAAAACAACTCCCGAGAAATTCCATACTCTGCGGCAATGTCCACAAATTCCTCAACTTTTCCTCTGACAAACTCTTCATACTTATCCTTCTGCGTTGGCATTTTCAGTTGTTTCAATGCTTCAGTAATTCCAACACTCTCAATTGGTAATCCATTCCGGTTCAATGAACGCAATCTTGCTTGAATTTCTCCGACGGTCTTTTCAGGAAGTTTGTTGCCTGTAATTGGATTCACTGGAACTGCTGGCTCAAGAAGTGTCGCATAATCCCTTGATTCAAAGCAGTAGGTATCTTCACCTTCATCAATGAGAAGCAGATCAATATCAGCATAGTCTGTTGGATTTCTGGAGAGCAGGTTTGCGTTCACACAGACTGCTCGTGCTGCACGTTCTGAATCCTCACGAGATGATGACTGACGAGTTCCAGCAACAATGTCTCCAATGGTTGTGTTTGATGCTGTAATACGTTTTCCTTGGAGTTTATGTGCAACGGTTTCAAGGGTTTTTGCATCGGTCTGGTCCATATTATGAAATTCTCTACAGATAGCAATTTTGTCCAAATCAGGAGGAAGATTGAGTTCACGAGCCATTCTCTGCAAGTCCGGTCGAATGAAATTTCCTGGCACGCTACATGTTCTCTTCCAATATGGAATATTCTGCAATTTCTTCAACTCATTGAATGTTGCCGGGGAGTAGATATAGATCAATCTCAATTGTTCTTCGTCAATGCCCATTCCACGTTCTTCCATTTCAACCAAAATACGATTCAATGCCGCACATGATGCTGGAAGTCCTTCTCTCAATTTTCTTTCAGCTTTCAAGATAATTCTAGTGATATGGTCATAACGAGGCTTGACCCCTGCCTTCAAAAGCAAAATGACAACTGGAATGTTGTAGGAATTTGCTGCAGTCAGAAATGCTTGCTCAGCTTCTTCAATTGTGACAAAAGCCAAACTTCTTCCTTGCTTGTCGATCTTCATGATTTTCTTCAAAGAATCTTGGACAAGTTTGTTAGAATGAGCTTGAATACATTCATTGAGTTTTGGCACCAGAGTTTCACTTTCTTCCTCTCCTTCAATCATGAACGCTGTCAGAACATTATCCAAATCCAAAATCAATCCAATGTCCAATGCCAATTCATTCTCTTCTGCGATCAGTTTTGTGAGATTCAGACGATTCTTCCTATAGAAGACATACGTTTGATAAACTTGTTCAGCAAAGACTTGATCGTCATCATTTTCCAGCATTTGGAGGACAGTCAAACTTTTGTATCTTCCGGCATCGCTGTATGCTTGAGCTTGTGAGCTGTTGGCATTCATTCTTCTGCGTCGTTCCAGAAGGATGTTGGCATCAGTGACGGGCATATCAAGTTTTCCTCCTGCAACACTAAGAAGTGCAACCAATTCCAACATTCTGGATTCCAGGCCAGGTCTCTGAGTTTGATCATCTGCGTTGACAACAAGGATGAATAGATAATAAAAAATATGCAAAACAATGTCATTCTGTTCAGGATCTTCAACGAGGACATACAAATCCGGCGATGCATCGAGCTTCAAGGCGAGTCCAGCAAGTTTGAAAAAATCTCCTTCTTGTTCGATGTATTGTTTGACTCCGACAGCTAGAACTTCATTTGGATCAAGAATTCTGTCTTTTATCGCGCGTGCTAAAGTGTAGTAAACATCGGCATCGATTTCACTTGGAATTCCTTCAAGAAGATCATAGCCGTTTCCTTCGATGCGGATATCTTCGATGGATCGTTTGCCATGGCCAGCCTGAGCTCTTTCGTATTCAAGGATGAGATTTTGGAGTTTGAGGATGGTGGCAGTTTTTGTCATTTTATGATTGTGTGTTGATTCTTTTTAAATTTTTGTTATTTGGGATTGGGTTGTTGTTATCAGGTAATTTTCGGAATTACATAGAAGTTTGGATTTAGTTAGTTTCTGGAATGATGAATTTTATCTGTTTTTGACGTGCGTAGCAATTTGATTCTTGAC
>JAKAJY010000124.1 GCA_021824845.1 archaeon | reverse complement strand
GGATACAAGAACGGTAACACAAGTCCCCCCTTGATTATAAAACAAATTCCCCAGCAGGCAAAGTCACTCGTATTGATAATGGATGATCCAGACGCAATGGGGGCAGTAGGAAGGTTGTGGGTTCATTGGGTAGTATGGAACATTGATCCAAAAAAGCCAGAGATCAAAGAATCTAGTTTGCCAGAAAACGCAGTTGAAGGAACCACAGATTTTGGGGAAATTGGGTATGGTGGTCCTGCCCCGCCAGACAAAAGGCATACCTATGTTTTCAAAGTCTATGCTCTTAATGCAGAGCTAAATCTGAAAAAAGGTTCTACGAAAAAGCAAGTAGAAGAGGCCATGCAAAACCACATCATATCTCAAACATCATTGTCTGGTACATTTGCGCCCTGAAAAATTACCAAAATCACACACAGCAAATAATGTTTAATTTTTTGTTGCTTCCAACACTATTCTGTTGTTAGCAATTGAAATGACAGAGCCACCATGATTTTTTATTTTGTACTTTAGGTCCTTGTCTATTGTGGCAATGATTCCGCTATTTTCTTTCACATATTGTAGTATAGAGTCATCCGCAAATGTTCCGCCGATGTTAATTTTTTTGAAATTTTTTATGTATTGGATGGTAGCACTTGCCTCTTTTGTTTTTTCTTCTTGCTTTGCAAGCTTGGCAAGCTCCTCATACACTATTTCTGGCACCAAGAACCGAATGTTTCCAATGTCAGTATCCAGCGTGGCCAGATTCTTGATTCTATGATTAGCCAGATGAATTAGAAAGCTCGTGTCGCATATTACTTCAACCAACTATTCCTGCACCAATTAGTCTCCATCTGTCTTCTATTTTGCGACTCAAAGCCACATTGCTCTTATCAAAGACACACACGGGTCTTTTGAACTGGACCTCGATTTTTTCCGATTTTACCTTGTTTACTTTGGCCAAGACAGGTGCTGTGCCAATGTTCAGTCTGAGTGATTCTCCTACCTGTATTGGAAGGACCTTGATGTCATTCATTGTTCCAACCGCGGAATCAAAGAGGCTCACCTCCAGTCTTGCATCAGTGGCATTTTGTGGCAAGGTCTCGGGCTTTCCAATCACGGATCCAACAAAAGAATCACTTCTGGTCATTGACGGATCTAGTTTTGTTCCAATTGCCACCAGTCCACCTGGCTTGACATTATCAACTATACCCGCAGCGGTTCCAAGCGAAATGATTTGTGTTCGAATTGGCTCGTATGTGTTCTTTTTTGGATTAAAAATTCCAGGCTTTATCTCGACTTCATCGCCTACTGAGAAGGTTCCCTGAGTGAGGCTTCCGCCAATTACTCCTCCCTTGATGTCTTTGATTTTGGTTCCAGGCTTGTTCACATCAAATGATCTTAAAACATGCATTACTGGCTCTTTTGTCTCTGCTCTCTTTGGAGTGGGGATACTCTCCTCTATTGCCCCAATTAGTGCATCAATGTTTAGGCGGGACTGAGCAGAAATTGGAATTATTGGGGATTTTGCCGCCTTGGTTCCCTTGACAAACTTGACAATGTCGGCATAGTTTGCAGTAGCGTCCTGATATGAAATTAGATCAACTTTATTCTGTATGATTACTATTTGCTGGATTCCCAGAATTTGTAGTGCAAGCAGGTGTTCCTTTGTTTGTGGTTGTGGTACCTTTTGGTTTGCTGCAACTAATAGCAGTGCGCCATCCATCAAGGCAGCACCAGAAAGCATGTTTGCCATTAGGCTTTCATGGCCTGGGCTGTCCACAAAGCTAACCACACGCGATAGCTCGCTTTCTTTGCCGCAGTTTGGACATTTTGGTGTGGTGGAATATCCTAGTGGGGCCTCACACTTTTTGCACTTGTAAAATGCCGCATCGGAATAACCAACGCGAATTGTGATCCCACGCTTTAGCTCCTGGCTGTGAACACTAGTCCACTGGCCGGTGAGTGCCTGAATTAGTGTTGTCTTGCCGTGGTCTACGTGTCCTGCAGTGCCAATGTTGACACAGGGCTGGTAGCCATATTGTTTTACATACCAATCAGGTAGAGTTTCACGCCAATGCAATGTACAGATTCAAAAATCCTATTATGTTAACTTATGCCTTGGCTTCTGCTGGTGGGGCTTCTTCAATTTTGAGCTCGCCATCATATGAGCAGTTGAGCTGATAAATTTCCTCAGATATCACATTACCGCGAATCAATCGTCGTCTTCGCTGGCCCTTTTCGACTTTTTTTAGGCCGACTCCCTTTGATATCAGAACTGGCTTTCTTGCAGAGCCGTAAATGTCTGCTCGCATTGGAATTCCGGATTTGTCGCTTCCGCCAGTAAGTTTTAGCTTGCCTGCAAGGCCTGCTATTGCCGCATCTATCTCATTGCCCAAGTGTAATCCAATAAAGCCGCTTGCCTCTTTGTCCTTGAGCTCCTTTGAGATGGATTTTCCGCTCTTGTCCGATATTGTTAGCTTAAAGTTAGCCAAGTATTGCTCAAAGTTTTTTGGCGGCTAATAAACCATGTGAAAAAATTTAAGCTTTGATGATATGGAATAACCATTGAAAGAAGAGATCACGTGCCCTAGATGTAATAATAAAATGGACGACATGCAAGCATGTCACATGATTTGTGGTAATTGCGGCGCACACCTTGATTGCTCAGACAAGGGCTCTTTTTGGTAAACTAGATTCCGGGCCTTTTTGGTAAATAATCAATTGACATGTTTAGTGCCTTGTCTTTCATTATCTCCAAGTATGTATCATAGTCTGCTGTAAAATTGCAGTGTGGGCATTTTATCGTATTCATATCATCATCTAGTGTTGCTGCCTTTTCACATTCAGGGCATTTTGCATCCATGGTATGATATGTCCTCAAAACTATATTAACACTAATTTGCAGAAACCGATCTGCGCGGTGTTAGTCCAGCCTGGCAGGACGTCAGCTTCCCAAGCTGAAGGTCGCGGGTTCAATTCCCGCACTCCGCATCACATTTCCTTTATTGCTTGCCCAA
>JAKAJY010000184.1 GCA_021824845.1 archaeon | reverse complement strand
GGCGTCTTTGATGTGGCAAGAGAGATCTCTGATAATGCAGCATCACTGTTGGATGCAAAGCCGCCAAAAGAGGAAAAAGCAACACTTGTGATGAATCCCGACTTTGTGGCATTATTGACTCACGAAATACTAGGCCATCCATCGGAGGCAGACAGGGTATTGGGCAAGGAAATGGCGTGGGCAGGAGGCGCATGGTGGGCAGGAATGCTTGGACAAAAAGTAGGCTCCGAATCACTAAGTGTAATTGATGATCCCACCATCCCGGGAAGCCTTGGGTGGTATGAGTTTGATGATGAGGGAGTAAGATCACAAAAGAAAAGACTGGTCAAAGATGGAATGCTCATCGATCACATGCACAGCCGAGAGACTGCGGATGTGTTTGGCGCAGAACCAAACTCTAGCATGCGGGCAACATCATATGGATTCATGCCATTAATCAGAATGGCATGCACATGCATTGAGGCAGGCAATTGGGATCCGCAAGAGATCATCAAAGACACAAAGCGTGGATACTACATTTCAAACATGAAGGTCCCATCAATTGACATGAAGCGCCACAACTGGAGCATCTCTGCGCAATACGCGCACAAAATAGAGAATGGCGAAATTGGGGAATTGCTCCGTGATGTGATAATAGTTGGTACGGCGCCAGAGTTTTTCTCATCAATTGATGCATGCGGTAATGATTTTACAGTCAGGCCGATCACAAACTGTGGTAAAGGTGATCCAATGCAACAGATGAAGATGGGAAATGGCGGCCCCACAATTCGCGGTGTGGCAACCATACGAGGCATATCATGAATATAGAAAACATACGAGAATCTGTGACAAACTGTACAAAATGTGAACTATGCAAGACTCGCACCAACGCAGTGCCCGGAAAGGGCAATCCAAAGGCCAGAATAATATTCATTGGCGAGGCCCCAGGTAGGACCGAAGACATGAAGGGCGAGCCATTTGTCGGCTCGGCTGGAAAGAAACTATCAGATGCGCTGGAAAAAAATGGCATCACACGAGATTCCATATACATAACAAATGTTGTAAAGTGCAGACCCCCAAACAACCGCGTCCCAACAGAGTCAGAGCGGGAATCATGCAGGCAATACCTGGAATCAGAAATCGACATCATCAAGCCAGAGATAATCTGTGTTTTAGGAAACACTGCCAGCAATTCTGTTTTAGGACAAGGTGAAATTACAAAACACCGAGGCAAGATAATAGAAAAAGATGGCAAGAAGTTCTTTTTGACGTTTCATCCTGCCGCAATAATATACAACCAGGAACTAGCCGCAACATTTGAAAGTGACATTGCAACGCTTGCAAAACTAGTAAATCATGGATAGACTAGACAGGGAATTTTATTTGCAGGACACAGTCAAGGTTGCGCGCCAATTATTGGGAAAAACACTGGTTCGCAAAATAGGCAGGACCACCATATCGGGCATAATAACTGAAACTGAGGCATATAGACAATCAGATGATCCTGCAAGCCACGCACATCATTCCATTACTCCAAGAAATCAGGCAATGTTTGGAACGGTTGGCTGCGCCTATGTGTATTTCACATATGGGATGTATCACTGCATGAATGTTGTTGCAAAAAACAAGAGACATTCTGCAGGTGCTGTTTTGATCAGGGCAATAGAGCCCCAAGACGGCATTGACATTATGATGAAAAACAGGAAAACCAAAGACCTTGCAAATCTGGCAAACGGTCCTGCAAAACTTGCAATTGCACTTGACATAACAAAAAAACAATACGGCGAAGACCTAGTGGAATCCGACTCTCTATACATCACAGAAGGAGTCAAGGTGTCAAAAATTAGATCAGCCCCAAGAATCGGAATCAGAGTTGGACTGGATAAGAAATGGAACTTTAGTATCTAGTCGTCGTCTTTTTGTACGGTCCAGGGAGCAAACCTGCCCAAGAGTCGCTCCCAGTTTAGGCGCAATACCAAAAACACAGAGCCCACCATTATTGCCACAAAGATTGCAAATCCTACATAAATCACGGTCGGATCCTTGATGTCCTCCAAGAATGGATCGACATAATTCATTCCAAAATAATGCGCAATCAGAACTATCACATAACACAGAATTATCTTGCCTACAAATGTAGCAATGAAAAATCGTAGTGGGTTGTACTTTGCCAGTCCCAGTGGGATGTAGATAAGATCATCTGGAATCGGAGTAGCTGCACCAATGAATGCAGCAGCTGCGCCATATCGCTTTACCAGTCTCTCAAATGGCTTCATTCTGGCCCTGGTTTTTTCGTTGATTATTCTTCTTCCTTCATATGAAATGAAAAATATGATCTGCTTTGCCACAGTTGAGGTGATTGCAGCAGTTAGCGCCAAATAGTGAATGTTGAATTTTTCTCCCGCAGACATTGTAGCCAACAAGATGAACGATGGTAATGGTACAAACGGAATCAGTGAGCCAAAAAAGCTGACCAGAGCCAAGCCGACATAACCTATTTCATCAGCAAATGGAAAGATTACCGATAAATCCAATAGAATTTGGAATGCTCAGATGATTATTAAGCCATTATAGAGGGCGATATTAAAATACGGTAATTACACAATCAAGGAAAATGACAAAAAAAGAGCTCGAAGTAATCTGTGATAGAATAACTGGAATCAGTCCATACATTCGGTTTGTCGGAATAATCAACTCGGATGGCAACCTTTTGGCCTACAAAAGGCGCGACAAGCTCGTACCATTATTGGATTCGACTGCCACCAAAAACCAGTTCTCCCACATTGCAATCAAAACAGACATGGAAGGCAAATTCGACAAGGCGTTGGGGAAAATCCAGTTTGCCTGGGAGGAGCGCGAAAAGGTCCAGACAATATCATTTACGATAAAAAAATATCGAGTCTGGGTATCAATTGACAGAAAGGTGATTCGATCCGAGGTATTGCGAATTATCGACTCGTGTTTTCCTATCGTGAAAAGCTATTCATAGAGCCAGCACTGCACGTAGCCTGATTCGGTTTTAGTGAGA
>JAKAJY010000125.1 GCA_021824845.1 archaeon | reverse complement strand
TAGGAGGGTTAAGGCTTGCAGTATGGTGGTCTTGCCACTCTCGTTTCTTCCAACAAATGCTGCCAAGTCTCCAACTTTGATTTCGCCAGAGTCATGGATGCATCTGTATGCACGCACTCGGAACTTTCTTAATCGCATCTAGCGCCCATTTGGGTGGCAACGATTTAACTTATTCGACATTGTCATACGCACAGATTTTGCTATAGATATAAAAACACAAGATGCCGAGAAAAATTAAATGGTATCAAAAGGTATTGCAATTTTCATAATTCCGATAATATTCTCATTTGTGTATGGTGGGTTGGTACTTGGATCTGCAATGCAGGGACCACGAGTGGATTCAATGACAACACATCAATCTAGCACGCTGGAGATTTTGGAGCTGCAAGGATCATATACAAGTGGGGAGCGAGTCAACGTCCAAATATCAGTAGATGATGCATCGTATGATTGTGGTGATCTCTACATCACTGTGTACAATGTTGCCGGAGGCGCCAAAACGGCAGTCAAGCAAGGCGCATTCTTTGATCAGTGTTATGGTGCGTCTGGGATATTGCCAATATCTGAAAAGTTTTCAGAAAACTTTGATGCAGGACAATATTCACTTGAAGCACAATTATTTGATAAAACCGGAGACAAATTTTTGAGTGCGACTCAGAAGTTTAGTGTCCAATAATGCGATGTTATATATTGCAAACATAGTAAAACACACGTGATTTATTATGGCAAAAAAAACTGCTGAAAAAGATTCTAAAAAAGACAAGAAAAAAGAAGACAAAAAAGCAGTAAAGGAAAAGCCAACCAAAGCAGACAAAAAGGCAACCAAAGTCGACAAAAAGCCAACCAAAGCGGACAAGAAAGCAAGCAAGGAAGACAAGGCAAAGGAAAAGGCAGACAAAAAGGCGGCAGCAAAGGAAGAAAAAAGGAAAAAGAAAGAAGAAGAGTCCGAAAGAACACTAGAAGAACAATTAGAAGAAGAGCTAACCGATGAGGAAATAGAAAACTTCCAAATAGAAAAAGTCGACATGGAAAAGCTCACCAATCGCGTGTGCCTATTTTTGGCAAACTATGATGATGGAATTGTGCAAAGTGAGCTTTGGAAGAAATTCAAACTCACAAGCAGAGATGGTTCCAGACTGGCACTAAAGTTGGAAAGAATGGGAATCATCATGCGTGAGAAGATTCTTGAAAACAAGAGGTGGACATATGTTCTAAAAATCAAAAAGACTCCAGTCAGCACCGACTCTATTGAGAATGCACCGTGTCTTGTATGTCCAGTTGAGCAAAAGTGCTCACTTGATGGAGAGGTCAGCCCAAGAACATGTCAGTGGATTGAAGAGTGGACAATCAACGAACTCTCAAAGCCAAAGAAAAAGAAAGAACAATGAAGCCATTAGATGCACAGCGTGATCATTACAGAAAACTTGCAAAAGAGCAGGGATATCGAAGTCGCGCCACTTACAAATTATTAGAATTAAACAATTCTTATCGAATAATTGGACCTGGATTTAGTGTGGTGGACTTGGGGTGTGCACCAGGTGGGTGGATGCAGGCAGCAGTCAAGCTTGCGGGAAACAAGGGCAAAGTGATTGGAGTTGACACATCATACATGGATGATGTGGAGGGGGCCCGTTTTATCAAAGGAAGCGTAGAGGATGAATCTGTAATCGATGAGATAATGGAGTATCTTGGCGGGCGCGCAAATGCGGTAATTTGTGATATTTCGCCGCAAATTACAGGACACTGGTCGATGGATCATGCAAAGCAGATCTCATTGAACTATTCATGTTCCAAAATAATGGACAGAATCTTGGCAACAAAGGGTAATGCACTCTTCAAGGTATTTGATGGCGAATATTCGATGGAGTTTCGTGACTATCTAAAAAAGAAGTTTGCCAAGGTTCACCTGAAAAAACCAAATGCAAGCAGAAAGCCAAGCAGTGAGTTGTATTTTGTCTGCCTAGGGTATGGCTTGAGCTGAAAATAATTCCTTAATTTTGTCTATTTTGCAGTCAGTCCTAAACCCAGTTGGATTAAACGAAGTGGGGCTAGCAGAAAATCCATTTTGCTGAAGGCGTAAAATTATTTGCTCAAGTGGGATGGGGGCTGATTTTAGCATCTGAGCTATTTCATCTAGGGTGTAATAACAAGCGGGCATCTCTGACTCCAGTAGAGCCTTACGGAGTGATTTTTCACATTTCTTATCCAAATAGTCAGGTATGTTTTCCAGCATTTGTACAACAAAGTCTTTCTCAAACAGACTTCCAATCCACAGTGGCCCTGCAAGCTCAACTTTGTGTGCACATGAGGTGCAGTTTTGTATCTGATCTGGTGTAGTGTGACGATTCCCACAACTTCTACAGTGTGCAATGTATCCGATGTTTTTTCTAGTGTCTGGCTTGTTTAGTATTCGTAAATAGACCCGGTAATAGTGTTGGTTTGTCTCTACAAAAATCGGTGTTGCCTCAACATCAAGCCTTGCGGCAACTGCGATGGATAGGCCCAAAACTAATCGAATTGATATTTCGTTGCTGTATGTTGTCTTTACGGGTGTGCCGTGGTACTTTTTTTTACATGCGTCATTGAATAATCCATGCAATACCTGAAGATCAGTTGCACTAATTGATAACAGTCCTTTATGGACTGTGGCACGTAATCCACAATCAATGTATTTTGCAGGTGAGCCAAATGGGTCAATATCCACAATTGCACCACGACTTCCCTTCTTTGAGAATCCATTAAAGAACTGGCAAATGTCACTCTTTGATACGGTGTAATTGTGCAATCCATTTAGTTCTGCTGAGTTTTTTGATAATTCCAGTGCACTTGGATTTAGATCATTTACAAAGACTTCTGTATCTTTGATTTCATTTGCCACTCGCAATCCGCGGGCGCCAAGACCAGAGAGTCCATCCAAGAATGATTTCTGGCCATCAAAATTTTTCAGAAATGTTGAATATGCTATAATGGAAAAGTCTCGGCTCAGCTTTGCCCTTGGATTAAAAAATGCAGTGTC
>JAKAJY010000067.1:2120-3019 GCA_021824845.1 archaeon | reverse complement strand
ATCTATGGAACGCAAAGAACAGACCGGGCATATCTGTAGATGGATGGCTTTAGGCATCATGACTGCCATCGTCATCGTAGGATGTACCATTGTTATCGGCCTATTTGAATGGCGCGACAGAAAGGAGATTGAGTGTAGAAATGCAGAACTGCATCAGTGGCGAAAGAATGTGCATGACTTAAACTTGCACATAACGGAATTGTCACTGCTTGGTGAAATGGTTGCGGATTGGGACTCAACAGATGTAAATGAGTATCATTCGCTTCGATTGGAAGTGAACAGTATGCTTCAAGGCATCGCAGATATTTGTCTGCAAGAAGATTCTGATACAATCTGCCATCTTCTTGCAGAAAAGGAACAGCTCCTTTTGGATATAAAGGATGCCATGCAGGATCTGAATGCCACTCAAGAAAAGCTGACCGCAGAAGTTCCAAGAATTGTAGAGCAGAATAAGACTGAAAGCAAAAGACTTTCAGCTATGCCACAGCAGGCAAAGCCAAAGAAGCGCGGTTTCTTCAGCAGATTGTTCGGCAAGAAAGAAAATGCAGTAACAACAGGCAACCGTTTAACCCAAACTGAAAAGATGCTCACCAACCTAAACCAAACGGTTGTTGCTAAACATCACCAGCAAAGCCGTAAGGTAGTGGAGATATTGGATAGTCTTGGAAACAGAAATGAAAGTATCAATAAGCAGTTGCAAAGAGTAATCAGCATAGCTGATGAGAATGTGGATAAAGGCATCAAAGTTCGTGAGCGACAAATCGCAGACTTGGAAGGCAATTATACCTATTATTATATAGGGATGATAGGATTGTTGATATTGGTATTTTTCGTATTATTCCTATTGGTATGGCGATTCGCATTCAAGACACGTAAGAGCAAGGAAGAAACAAGAAAGG
>JAKAJY010000067.1:0-2110 GCA_021824845.1 archaeon | reverse complement strand
TGTAACGCATGAGATGCGCAGTCCCTTGTCTGCCATCAAGGATTATGCTCGCAAGATTAGCGGACTTGAAGATGCTACGGATGAAAGCAAACGGTATGCCGACTTGATTGTTGACACATCGAAAGGCTTGACTTCTATGATTGACAGTTTCCTGGTTTACTCCAAATTAGCGAATGGAAAGGCGACCGTCAAGGAACGCCCTTTCCGCATGATGGACATTGCCGAGCAATTAAAAATGGAGTATGAGCCCTTTGCTGCGAAGAAACAACTGGAATTGAGCGTCAGCAATAAGGCAGATGGTGTTGTCAATGGAGACAAGGAAAAGGTGCTTACAATAGGACGCAATCTACTTTCCAATGCCATCAAATATACGGGAAAGGGTGAGATAGTATTGTCCACAACCTATAAGAATGGTGTATTCATGCTAAAGGTTAAGGATACAGGAACAGGATTGGATGACAAGCAACAAAAACAAATCTTCAAGGAATTTGCAAGATTGGGAAATGCGGTCACCCAACCGGGATTTGGCTTGGGACTTTCCATTGTCAAGAACCTCGTTTCACTGATGAAAGGAAAAATCGATGTGTCCAGTCACCAAGGGCTGGGAAGTATCTTTACCATTAGTCTTCCTATGGCTGCAGCCGAAAAGCAGAATGTGGAACCAATCCAGTATAGAACGAAACGACAAGATTCGTTTACTGTCATTGCCATTGATGATAGCCATGTGCAACTGAGTACCATCCGTGAGGCTTTTGCATCAAACGGCATTGTATGTGACACTTGTAATAATGCCACGGATTTATTGGATATGATGCGCAAAAAATCTTATGATCTGCTGATAACGGATTTGAAGATGGCTGAAGTGAATGGTATCGAGATTCTGGAAATGATGCGTATGGTGAACGTGCGTAACTCCAAGACCATTCCTGTTGTCGTTATGACAGCAGCACCAAATGTGAGTGAGCAAGAACTGCTTGGCGCAGGATTTGTCGCTTGTCTGTTCAAGCCGATGTCTGACAAGGATTTGATAAACACTGCCAGAAAGTGTGTGAATGGTAAGATAGCAGAAAAACAAATAGACTTTTCTATGTTGCTGACCTACGGCAATGAAAAAGAAACTTTGGAGAATTTCGTAAAGGAAATGACTGACACATTGGGCAGTATCCGTAATGCAGCCCAAGAGGAGAACCGCAAGAAAATGTCCGATGCCATTCACCACGCAAGAAGCTCGTGGATGATGGTACAATCTGACGAGTCTTTGAACTATCTTTTTGACCTGATAGAAGATTCTACATCATCAGACGACGTTATCAACCAAGCGGTTGAGGATGTTTTCGCACATGGTGAGGCAATCATCAAAGCCGCACAAAAGAAAATTGAGGAGGTAACAGCATGAAGAAAGTAATAATCATTGAAGACAGCCCGACATTTTGTAATATGTTGGGCAAGAAGTTGGAAGCGAAGGGATGGAAAACAATCTTATGCTACAATTACAGAGATGGTCTGAAAGCTGTGAAGGAATCCTCTGAATGGGATGTTGTCATTTCGGATATGCGCTTGGGGAATGATAACGGTATCGACCTGTTGGAATGGATGCGTAGTAACGGCTACAAGAATCCATTTATCATCATGACATCTTACGATGAAAGCATGAGTGCCGTGAGGACTATGAAATTGGGAGCGGAAGACTATATACCGAAGAAATTGTTGCTTGATGTAGTTTATGAACGTTTGGAAGAAATCATAGACAAGCAGAAACGACTCGTCGAGTTGAATAACAAGATTGTTTACCGCAAAAGTGAGAAGTTTCGCCGTATATACAAAATGGCAGAATTGTTTGCCAAAAGCGACATGGCTGTTATGATATTGGGCGACAATGGTACTGGCAAAGAACATATAGCGGAAAAGATACATCTGCAAAGCAAAAGAGCCGACAAGCCTTTTGAGGTAGTAGATTGCGGTACGCTTTCTGCGGAACTTGCCGTTTCCGCTCTCTTCGGACATGAGAAAGGGGCATTCACAAGTGCAGACGCAGCAAGAAAAGGTTACTTTGAATTGGCTTCTGGAGGTACGCTGTTCTTGGACGAGATAGGCAACCTGACGAAAGACG
>JAKAJY010000150.1 GCA_021824845.1 archaeon | reverse complement strand
GGCAACAGGCGCAGCCACATCGAGAATTGTCTTGTCTCCCTCTGTCGCTTTCCCCCGATCAGCAATTCCTTTTGAAAATGCCAGCCAGAAATCGGCCATTTCTTTTGTGCCAATTCTCTGCGCATTTTCGATGGCCTTTCCTCCCCTCATGAATCCAGTCGCCATAAGAGTCCCCATGGTCGAAGGCGCAGCCCTGGATATGGCAATCCCCGCCATCGCAAGTATCTGCCCCAAATTCGACGAATTACTCGCCTTGACCGATTCATGCGCCGCCGAGAATGCCTTGCTCATTGTAAGCCCGAGATCGCCGTCGCCAGTCTTGCTGTCGAGATCTATGAGGAATTCTTTATTGCGCTCGAATGATTCTTTAATGCTGAAAAACAGCGGCTCAAGATGTTCACGCAATAATGCTTCCATTTTTTCATCCTTTACAGCTGCTTCTGGCTGAAAAACGGAGTAAATGCAGGAGCAGCTATCAGTCTCTTCAATTCCTCATCGAGCTTGCACAGCGATATCGAAGCTCCCGCCATTTCCATCGACGTTGCAAATTCTCCGACATATACATGAAATACTTTCAAACCTTCTTCCTCGAGAATGTGCAAGGTTCTTCTGGCAAGAATATACAGCTCTTCTTTCGGAGTAGCGCCCAGTCCATTTATAAGGACAGCTACTTCATTGTTCTTTTCAAATGGTAGATCTTTGATGATGGGATAGACCATTTCATCCACAATCTTGTCGGCAGGCAGCAGTTTGCCTCGCCGGATACCCGGCTCTCCATGAATGCCCATCCCTATTTCCATCTCATCATCGCCAATCGTAAAAGAAGGTTTCCCGACTTCAGGAACAATACACGGCGTAAACGCCACACCCATTGTCCGCACATTCGCTTTCGCCTTTTCAGCAACCCTCTTTACCTCTTCAAGGCTCATCCCTTCCGCTGCTGCAGCTCCTGCTGCCTTATACAGGAAAAATATTCCTGCAACGCCTCTTCGCTTGTTTTCCTCTCCCTTGATTGCAGATGCCACATCATCATTTCCGACAACCGTCGCTGTCTTTATCCCTTCGATATCCGCCATCTCGGCTGCCATATCGAAGTTCAGGATATCTCCAGTGTAATTGCCATAGAGATAAAGAACACCTGCGCCTTGCTCAACAGCTTTTGTCACCTCAAGTATCTGCTCTGAGCTTGGCGACTGGAATACGCCTCCAACTGCGCAGCCATCCAGCATTCCCTCTCCCACATACCCCAGAAACAGCGGAAGATGCCCTGATCCGCCCCCGGTCACAATCCCTACTTTGCCTTTTACAGGTTCTTTCCTTACATAGCATCGCAGATCGTTTGCAACAAACATCACTTGCTGCAGATGCGAAGCGTAAATGCCCTCCAGCATCTCATCGACAAAGTTTTCTGGCTTGTTAATGAATTTTTTCATTCTGAATCCTCCTTGTGATATTATTTGCTCGATTTTATTCGTTTATTCTGAAAATAATTGATTCCCATTATAAGCAAAAGAAACATACCCCATGTAAATTCGGTAGCAAAATTGCTGAATCGGAGCATATTGAAGCCGCTCGATAGAAACTGAAGAGACAAAACTGCAATAGACAGGCCTATTACAGACCCGAATCCACCGGCCGGGTTCACACCGCCTAATACAGCGACAAGAACAGCCTGCAGCACATATGAAGAACCATAATCAGCCTTTGCTGAATTTGTTCTCGCTGTCATGACAATTCCAGCAATACTAGCGAGAACACCTGTCAGCGCATAGCTTTTCATGAGAATGCTCTTCACTTTGATTCCGGAAAAAACGGAAGCCTTGATATTTGTGCCTATCAGATACAGCCGAATTCCGAAACTTGATTTTTGAAGTAGAAAAAATAGAACAATCGCGCATGCTAGAAATACAAGAAAAGGAATGGGGAAGATAAAAAGCTTGCTGTTGCCGATTTTCAGGAATATTTCGGGGAATCCTGGCACAGCGTAACCTTTTGTTATTACTATTGCTATACCTGTCAAAATCTGGGATGTCCCGAGTGTAGCGAGAATAGCCGGTATTCCTACATGCGCAATAAGGAAACCATTTATCAAGCCGCTAATCAAACCTGTAATAAGCGAAATTAAAAGCGCAAAAGCAACAAAAAGCACAATCTGATTGTTCGCAGCATTTTGCGGCATCATCTTTGTAAGGATGAGCCCCATCAAAATGCTTGCCATATTTGCAATAGAGACAATTGAAAGATCGATTCCTCCGGAAAGCATTGCAATCATCATGCCAAGCGAAATGATGCCGAGCTCTGGGAATTGATAGGCCATTGACTCAATATTGAGCAGAGTCAGAAATTTCCCGGGGTTCAGCAATGCCATAATAATAAAGACTACAATTGCTATAAGGAGAAGCTGCAAAATCGAGCGATCTGCAGCCATGTATCTTCTTTTGCCAGATAACAGCTTTCCATCCATTGGTTTGCCCCATCCCTTATGAAATTTCAAGTTTAGCAAATTTTTCTCTCAATGCTGATGCTGCAGTAGATACAACAATGATTAGCCCGATAATGACTTTCTGCCAGTATGATGGAACACCAATAATGATGAGACTGTTTTCGATCAGTACGGTAAAAGCGACGCCAAGCAAAGTACCATATACTGTCCCTTTCCCGCCTGTGATACTTGCGCCCCCCAATACCACCGAAGCGATGACAATGAGCTCCGTCCCGACGATGTCAAAAGGATTCGCATTTCTCATGAAAACAGAATGCAGAACACCAGCAATCCCGCTCAAAAAGCCCATAAAGCAGTATATGAAATACTGAATGGCTTTTATATTGAATCCTGCTCTTTCGGTCGATACGGGATCACCTCCAAGAGCATATACGCCTCTTCCTAGCATTGTATATCTGAGAATGAACCAGACTATTATTGTTACCGCAATCAACATAATAATGGCACTTGGAAGAGTGACTATCTTTCCGGAAGCATCAGTAAATTTGGCGATATACGATCTCGAATAGGCAATCAGGGAAGCCGGCAGGTTATTGATAATCTTTACC
>JAKAJY010000054.1 GCA_021824845.1 archaeon | reverse complement strand
ATCATTACGGCTGTTATTGATACGATCAATATGGCAATTGCAATTGGGCCGAACTCTGGCACAACATATGTTCCAATTATCTCAATGTCAGAGTCACCTTCCTGAAACTGGATAGTAATGAGTCTGGATTCTGGCTTTATTGCTGACTCCTGATATGGGACTTCCAGTCCGTCAATGTAAATGATGTATGTGTCATCATCGCCTGTTTTCCCATCTGGCCCTTTCTTTGCATCAATCCACTCTCTGCCAAGATCTAGTGTCAGTGAACCATCATTGTCTGCTTGTATTGTAACAATCAGACCCAAGATGGCAGGATCCACTATGATGTTCTTTATGGTTCCACCCTTTATTGTATATGGAACATCGAATGTTCCAATACCATCTGCTTTTACATCAAAAATCTGAGTGGGATTTGTACCTGAGATGGTTGTTTGATAATCAAAGCTTGTCTCAAAGACATTACCTGTCACACCATATGATGCTTGTACTGTGTATTTTCCATCCTTTTGAAAGTAAGGACCATCCGCAATCAATGAATAAGTAAATGTGCCGTCCTGTGCAACTTCTACTTGGGCAATATGTACGCGATTTGCCTCACGAAACACCTGTAGCAATAGCGGTGTATTTGGTAAAAATGCCTCTACTTTACCTGATATTACTACAGCTTCACCTTCCTCATAGAATGGTTTTGAAACACAGACTCGCTCACATTCTTCGGCAGCTGTTGCTGTGTTATGCTGTATTGAAATTGATGATATAATCAAAAACAAAATCAAAAGACTAGCATACTTCACACCAAAGTTTTATGATAATCGTATATTTCCTTTTCTCGGAATTTGTACTAAAAAATGAAAAAAGTATAGAGACTTTAGTATCTTGGTGAGATGCTAAGTCGTGTTCTTGCAGAAACTGCAATTATTGATACAATTGCAACTGCAAGAATGATTGCTGCCATCGTGCCAAATTCTGGAACTGCATAAGTACCTATGATCTCAATCTGTGAAGCGCCGTCCTCAAATGTGATGTCTAACATTCGTGTTGAATCATCACTATCTGTTTCCTCAAAGTCTGCTTCTTCATCATCAACTAGGACAATGAAATCTGTGTCGTCACCATTTCCACTTGTTGACTCCAAGACATCTCTTGGGATCGCAAGTGAGATGGAGCCGTCGCCTTCAGTTTCGATTTTCAGGGTAAGTGACTTTGTAGCACTGTTGACAGTGGCATATGTTACTATTGCTCCACTTGATTCAAATGGAACACAGTATGTCTCACTGCCGCCTTTTACTGCAAGCTCACCATCACCACATGATGCCTCTCCTGACGCCGTCTCACCGACTAGTTCAATCATGGCCTTGTCATTGATTTCTTGTGGGCCGTATTGTACTCGAATGGTGTACATGCCATTTTCTTTGAAGAGTGCACCTGCAGTGCTAAACATTGTTTCAAATGTGTTGTCCTCTGAAACTTCAACTTGCTGAACGGTTGCAATGTTGCCTTGTGGGCTGATCACTGTAACTGTTACTGGAGCATCTCCTCTAAGATTTGCGACATAACCACTTACGGTAATTTCAGATTCGTGATCATAGATCTTTGAATCGGTCCATACTGAGACTGGTACGTTGTTTTGTTTTGCGTATTCAGCCTTTTCGTAAATGTCGTTGCTGCCACAATCTGGGCATGCTTCTTCGTCGAAGCTAGATGCATAAGTTGGTACTACTGCTAAAGTGCCTGCTGCAGCCATTATGGCAATTAGCACGTATAGTGCATAACTATTCATCTTGATTGGCGATTAGAATACTGACTATTTATGTATATTTAAAAAATGAAAAAAGTTGAAGATCTAGTATTTTGGCAGGATACTTAGTCTACTTCTTGAAGAGATAGCAATTATTGATACAATTGCCACTGCAAGAATGATTACTGCGATTGTGCCAAATTCTGGGATCACGAATGTTCCGATGATTTCGATCTGAGTCGTTCCATCCTCAAATGGTATGGTCAAGGTGCGATCTTCAGAGGTGGTCGTTTCCTCAAAATCCGCCTCAGCTCCATCTACTAGGACGAAAAAGCTGTCATCTTCACCACTCATTCCATCAGCACCAAGTCTTGCATCTAGGATGCTTCTTGGGATGATTAGTTTCACCTCACCATCCGACGTGGTCTCTATCTCTACGATTAGGGACTTGGCAGGAATGTCTGGGGTGATGCTTAGTATTTTGCCTCCTTTTATAGAGTAGCCAACTGAGCCATCGTCCGGATTTGCTAATGGGAATGTCTTTCCTTTAGGACCTGGTATTGCGTCACCGGATCCGCCAAACTCAAAGCTAGTCTCTGCTGTTCTTGTTGCTGTTCCATATAGGACCTTAATCGTATATGTTCCAGCAGATCTCCACAGAGGACCGCCAGCAGACAGGTCAATTCCAAATGTATTCTCATCTGAAACTGGCAATTGTTGAGCAGTAACTAGGTTTCCGTTGGCTGCAAAGACTTGCAAGGTAACATCATAACCGGACAGTCTTTCTCGGACCGAGCCAGATACGGTGATTGTCTCGCCGTCTTCGTATGCCTCTTTGTCGGTAGCTATAGTAACTGCGTCTACAAATTCCTGAGCAAAAGCTGGTAATGCTAGTGAGCCTGTAGCCAGAATTGTAAACAACGCTAGTGTTGCATACAGAGTATTCATCTTGCTTTTTCGTCCTAACGAATACTATTTAAGGTTAGGAAAAAAATCATTGACTAATAGCGAAAAATAATGGATTTCTTGTGAGATCTTGATTAAATATATATAAACCACTTCTGGAGGTTTTCCAGTTTGTTTGGTAATTTTCGATATTTAGCTAATGCTATCCAAGGTGAGCAAGTTGGCAACTAAGAAAACCCATGTTCTAGTACCGGATCACATTTACGTACCCAAGCATGAGATCATGGACAAAAAAGATGCAGAAGAAGTCCTCAAAAAATTCAACTGCAAGCCAACTGAGATGCCACTGATATTTGCAAACGATCCTGCAATTATCGGACTTGGCGTAAAACCAGGAGACATGATAAGAATTAC
>JAKAJY010000033.1 GCA_021824845.1 archaeon | reverse complement strand
GGGATAGCGGTGCAGGCGACGGCGGATTTGACATCGACATAGGATTTTAAATCATCCACAACACCAACACATACAGTTTGCTTTACACATCAGATGAAAATCAAGGACTGGTAAAGGTTCTACAGTTTCTCAAGGCACATCGACTAGAACACCTCTCAGGTGAGGACCTAAGCGAGGTATTACACATTAGCAGAGTCGCAATTTGGAAGCATATAAAAAAAATCCAATCACTCGGATACAAAATAGAATCAAAGCAAAATCTTGGGTATCGACTAATTGATACAACAAATCTTTTGCTCCCATGGGAGATAATGGAGGATCTCAAAACAAAGCAAATAGGAAACAAAGTATATTATTTTGATTCTATTGATTCAACCCAAAGTTTTGCCACAAATATTGCAAAAAGCCAAAACGAGTTTGGAGCAGTCATAATTGCTGAATCACAAACACTTGGTAAGGGTAGATTAGGCAGACAGTGGGTTTCTCCAAAAGGTGGAATATGGCTTTCTGTGATTTTGCAGCCAAAATTTGATATCTCAAAGATAACTCTGATTCCGTTTGCAGTTGCAATTGCACTATCAAATGCAATCGAGAAATCATTAAAAATAAAAACAGAACTAAAGTGGCCAAACGATCTTACAATACGTGGAAAAAAAGTTGCAGGAATTATAATTGATGCATCAATTGAATCAACACGAATTGAAAGTATTGTTGTTGGAGTTGGGATTAATTTCAAGATAAAGCCAAAAGAAATTGAACACAGAATAAAACAAAAAGGGAATTTTTATGGGGTAGAGACGCTGGTCAGAGACAATAAAACAAAGCCTGTAAAATTAGTCAAGGCATTCCTAGAGGAGCTCGAAGACATTTTGCAAGAGCTGGAACGAGGCAAAGCACAGTCAATCATCGCACAATGGACAAAAAAATCATCCACCATTGGAAGGCAGATCACGGTAAATTCATCAGGCACTAAAACAACAGGCAAGGCCATAAGGCTAGATCGAGACGGAACATTGGTTATAAAATCAGGTACAAAGACAAGATGGATAACGTCTGGCGATATTTCCCACCAGAACTAGTTCTTTTTTGCGGGTTTTTTTGCTTTTTTTGGCTTGGAATCTACAGACTCGATCATCGATGCTTCTTCTTTTAGGATACTTTTGAGTTCTGATTGAATTGAAAACAGTGATGCGATTATTTGTTCCAATTGCTTCGTATACAGAACGTAATCTGATATTAGTTCAGTTTTTTTTGCGTCGGTTTTGCTCAAGTATTCATTTAGGCGAAGGGTGTTGGTTGAGCCTATCATCTCTGTGAGGGGCTGGCTTGGTTCTCCTAGGTTAGCTAGATCAGCGTGGGCCTTTTGGATTCGTATCTTTAATTCGCTCAAATTATTACCCAGTCCAAGCATGCTGATCACATGAAATATTTCATTATAACCATTTTCTTGGCATTTGTCTTATTAGCCATTCATGTGGTGCCTGTTTTTGCGGATGACATAGCCAAAAATGCAAACACATCATACAAAGCAGCCGCAAAATTTTTTGTCAAAGGTCAATACAAGGAGGCAATTACACTATACGATAAAATTCTCAAGGACTATCCAAATCACATCACCGTTCTGAAAATGAAAGGAGTCGCGCAAAGCAACCTAGGACAACACCAAAAATCAATGTCTGAGTTTTACAAGGTATATCAAAAAGATCAAAAAGACATCACAGCGTTGCTTGGATTGGGCGTAGGGTTTGGAAATTATGGTGAATATGCAGAAGCAAAAAAATACTTTGATCAGGCACATGTAACATACCCAAACAACACAGTGGCAAAAAACTACAAAGAATATGCAGATAAGGTTATCAAAAAATACCCATACAAACCAACAGAAAAGCCAAAAAACTGGAGTGAAAAACCCGCACAGAAAGTCTTTGAATCATACACAAGCAAGGTTGCAACCAAAGTCATAAAAGACAAGCGCTACATCGAGTATCCAAATCCAAGTTTTGATGTTATAAAAAAATTCCTAAGAGATTACGAACGATGGAATTTTGAGCAGCAGATAAAGTCTGGATCATCAGGATTTCCAGATCCCAAAATAACAATGGAAAATGGCACGTATGTTCTAAATTACAAGATTTTTGTAAACACACAACCACCAGGTTTGCCGTTGGATCATGTCAGTACGCTAAACCAGTCCACCAAGTTTTGGCAGGACCAAGTATTCACCACGCCAAATGGAAATGTCATCATCAAATTCTCACATGTTGATTCCAAATCAGATGCAAACATTTGGGTCACATGGACCGTAAGAAAGCTAGGAGAGGGAGTCTTGGGCCATGCACACATTGGAAAAGGAGTAGTCGAAGTTGCACTTGGCGACTATAACTGTGATGGGAGTTTTCAACTGTATGATGTTTCAAGTGTGGAGAAAATAATGAGGCATGAGCTAGGCCATGCAATAGGACTTGGACACTCTAATAACACTCAGAGTATAATGTATCCATCAATGAAGCCAAACTATGCTTATTGTCTGCTCAGCTAGTCTCTTGTCGTAGTTCCTCAACAAGTGTTTTTGTCTTTGTGATGGCGCGAGTTATCATCTCAAAATAATCCCTTGTTTCCGAATCTACGAACTTTCCAAGGCGCAAATACAACATTTCGTTTGCGTTTGCTATTATACAGATTGGGTCCACCAACTCATTTACCAAGTCTTCCTTTCTTTTTTGTCGGAAATCCTTGCTAGCAGAGATTGTCTGGGGGTTTTTCTGTTTTAGGGATTCACAGTGTACTGGCTTGTATCCCATCATTGTGATCTGACCTTCTTTGTCTTTGGTGCGACAAGAATCTCGGTTGGTTTTGATTTGGCCCACAGCAACGTGCACAAACTAAACATGTTACTTACCATTTCGGCCGAATTCGTGTGCATTACGGAATCGCTCTCATCATTTAGGTCCATGGATGTGTTTAGTGCACCAGACATGATCAGTTGTCGACTTTCCTCCACAATCATCCTACTCTTTGATGGTAGTTTACCCAAACGTATCTCGCTTGGCTCCAATCTGTTGATGAATACCAATTCTT
>JAKAJY010000132.1 GCA_021824845.1 archaeon | reverse complement strand
CAACCTCTCTTGGGGTGCACCATCAAACAATGGATGTGCTGCGATTACTGGCTACAAAATAGAAGCAAAAAAAGGGGCTGGCGCATTTGAGGTACTGGTTGCAAACTCGCAAAGTACAGCAACTTCATTTTCTCACACTGGTCTTACTACCGGTACCCAATACTATTACCGAGTCTCTGCAATCAATTCTGTAGGGACTGGAACACAAAGCGAGGTCTCGACCACACCAAAGGACACCACAACGCCAACCGTAACTGCAACTGCAATATCGCCTACCGCGATAACGCTGACCTGGGTTGCACCATCTCAAACCTACAAACAATCAATCACTGGCTATAAAATTGAAGAGAAAATCGCACAGGACAGCTATGTCGTAATTCAGGACAATGTAGGTTCTGTTAACACATATACAATAACCGGACTGACAACCGGAGAAACCTACACATACGTAGTGTCTGCATATTTTACACTGGGTGCAAGTCCAAGATCAGCTGATGCCACTGCAACTCCACTATCCACATCAAATGCAGCGCCACCGGCTCAAACTAGTACCGCAACAGTAAACCCGCCAACAAATCTGTCCGCAACACCTGTCTCCCCAACACAAATCAACCTCTCCTGGAGCGCACCATCCACTAGCAGTACTATAGTGGGATACAAGATTGAAGTCAAAAAGGGACCCGCACAATTTGAAACGCTAACTCCAAGCACACAGAATTCCACTACAAAATATTCCCATACTAATCTGGCCACTGGAACCACACACGTGTACAGAATCTATACCATCACATCATCTGGAACAAGCCTTGCATCTGCGGAAGTCTCGGCAACTCCCACTACATCCACCATAGTCACACCGCCACCAACCAACGCAAAACCACCAACACCGCCAACCTTGTCTGCAAATCTGGTATCACCAACTCAGATCAACCTGTATTGGTCCACACCGTCAATTACTGGCGGCTCAGAAATCACTGGCTATAAAATAGAATACAAGATAGGCCAAGACTCGTATCGTACCCTGACCAGCAAGACTACTACCACAACATATTCCCATACTGGGCTGCTTGCAAACACTTACTCGTATAGGATTTACGCAATCAATGCAGCAGGACTTAGTGTGCCATCCAACGAAGTATCAATCAAAACCGCAGACCCGCCAAAGCCAATAGAGGAAACACCAGAGCCAACCCAGTGTGGTGCAGGAACAATATTTGATGAAGAGACTCAGACCTGCATTGTAGAAACCGAAACCGAACCAGAGCCAGAGCCACAAACACCAACAACACACATTCCAGGATTCCCAGACCCTACCAAGGACCCACAGTCATATGTGGAGAGATATAATTCCGAGGCCGCATTCAAGTCGTGGTTTGATAAAAACTTCCCAGGCCAGACAATATACGAAGTGTTGGGAGTTCCAGAGCCTGAACCAGTAGAGTTGCAGTGTGGTCCTGGAACTCATATTGAGGCGGGAGTCTGTGTCGTGGATAAAGCAGATGGGCCACTTGGAGGTGGATGCCTTGTTGCTACTGCAACATATGGAACAGAGTTATCACCACAAGTCCAGTCACTAAGAGAACTACGAGATAATGTCTTGCTGTCCAGTGGTTCTGGAACCGCATTCATGGCAGGATTCAATGAATTCTATTATTCATTCAGTCCTAGTGTGGCAGACCTGGAAAGACAAAGTCCGTTATTTAGGGAAACAATCAAAATAACAATCACACCAATGTTATCCACCTTATCAATTCTGAATCATGTTGGGATTGACTCGGAATCCGAACTAGTAGGATATGGAATAATAATTGCAATGTTAAATGCCGGAATCTATCTTGGCGTGCCGGCATTATTGATAATGATGGTAAGATCAAAAATCAAGCTAGGAAATACAAACAAGTCTTAAATCATATTTTGCGGTATTATGACCACATGAGACTATTTGGCATACTTCTAGCAACATTTCTCGTGCTGTCCGTTCTGGCAATTGACAATGCAGAGGCAAAACCACAAAAATACTCCATAAAAAAAGACATCAAGGATTTCAAAATCACACCCACTGACAAGTCAGTCCAGATAAGCAAAATATCAAAATCAAGAACTCTTCACGTATGGCACATTGTGGAGATCAAAGTATGTGCAGGCATGGAAAAACTGCATTCGCCTGATCTGGAGTTGCGCTCAGATAGGGATGTAGTCCAGGTTACTCTCTGGGGCTTGATAATGCCAAAGTCCTGCAAGAGCGGCGAGTTTTTCATTGCAGCTGATGATCCAAATTCAATATCTGTAGCATTTTCAACCCAAAACTACTCTGAGCCTACCAGATGATCCCAAAAACCCAACATGGGCCTTATTTGTGAGAACAATCCAGAGTTTTCATGAAATTATTTTTTGGTATGATTGTTTTGGTTACAGTTTTCGGATTCCTGCTAGTTCCAGCTGATGCACAAACCTACAAAGTGTATGTGCAAAAAATGCCACCCTCTTGGGAAAAACAGTTTGGTACTGTGCTAAATGATGCAATCAAGTACTGGCAGGAAAAAATGCCTGGACTAAAACTCGAAACCACAACCCGACAAGATGCTGCCGACTTTGTTCTGGAATGGGCAAGCCAGTATGATGGGGGCAAGCTTGGCTATTACACTACCAATACGCTAAACGAGTATGGCAAGCCAAGGCTGACAATAACACTTGGCTATTTCAAGGACAAAAAGTGGAATCTTGTATCATCTGATTATGCGCTAGAGATAACAAAACATGAGCTTGGACACGCAATAGGATTTACCCACAGTGATGACCCAAATGATATCATGTATCCAAAAATTGAAAGCTACGAGTCTTGGCTGCAATTAAAGTCGCCTGCCAAACTCAAAGCAACAAACTCAACTAAGGTCATCGACTGGAAGCTAAAGGCAACCAAAATCCAGACCTTATCAGACAAGAAACTATTTGCAACAAAGACGACACTGCAAAAAATCACATCATCATTAAACTATACCTGGATTACCAACAAGGCGTCCCAAGCTGAAATGCAAAAAGCAACTGATTCTTTTCTGGCTGCAAAAAAGTTCCTAAATGACGCAG
>JAKAJY010000101.1 GCA_021824845.1 archaeon | reverse complement strand
GTCTTCTGTAGATTGAGATTCTATGCTGGGCTCTTCCGGTACTTTCTGCTCTGTGACATCATGTGCCGGGGCAGACTCGGTTGATTCAACTTCACGTTGTGTTTCTTCCACAGGGGCCGACTTCATTGCCATCTCGGGGCCAGTTGCAGTAAATGCAGATTCAGGTGCATTGAATTGGTTACCCGAGTTTGCGCGAGCATTTGATAATGCTATTCGGTTGTTTTGCTGAATGAACTGGGCTGAGAACCATGCCGCAAGTGACACACCTCCAATTGTTGCAAATCTGTATATGCGATTAAACGAATTAAACAGTGATTTAGAGGATTTTGCTTTCTCTGACATGCCGGATGGCAAGATTACAATGGCAAATTTGTCCACAGTGTAGTATTTCATGTCGTGCGATTTGGTGTTTTTCCCAGTTTGTGATATTTTGACCACATTGCAGTCCTGCATTTTTTTGAGATGATACATCACTAATGGTAGTGAGATCTCTGTTTTCTGTGAGATTTGGTTTGCAGTCATTTCCTCATTGAACAATAATTTTAGAATTGTTCTAGACGAGTCGGAGCTAAGTAACTCACCGACTGCCTTGATACGTTCATCATCAGTGGATAATATCTCAATTTTGTCATTAATTCCCATTGGATCTTCCGAGTCGCCCATGATTCAATGACGCTTCAGTGAATAGATATTAAAATTTTCGATTCAATTCTATTTTAATCAAAGGTAATAAACAAACCTGTCATTATACCATCATGAACAAAACAATTACAGTCGCAGCAGCGATAGGAGTTGTTCTTGCATTAGGATTTTCACTGGGAGCAATTCCAGCAGGTCTGAATGCACAGGCACAAACAGAGCCAACTCCGTTTCCTTCACGGGAAAAAACAATCTCAGTGACAGGTCAAGCAAGTACTGCAGTCAAGCCAGACAGACTCAACATCAACTTTGGCGTTGAAGTCCAAAAGCCAACTGCAAAAGAGGCATTAGACGAAAACACTGCTAAAATGAATGAGGTAATTGCTGCAATCAAGTCAGCGGGACTATCCGATGGCGATATCAGCACATCCCAGTTCTCAATTTACCCAGTGTATGAGTCATACCAAGACAAAGAAACAGGTGCATACAAGCAAAAACTGATAGGATATTCCGTGTCAAATATCGTCCACGTCAAGACTAGCAAGCTAGACTTGGCATCAGATGTTATTGATGCAGCAGTTGATGCAGGTGCAAACAGAGTAGATAGTGTGTTCTTTTCACTTTCTTCTGAGAAGCAAAAGCAAGTAAGTGATGATTTGCTTGCAGAGGCAATCATGAACGCAAGATCAAAGGCAGAGAAGGCACTAGTGCCACTCAATTACCAAATAATTGGAGTAAAGCACGTTAGTCTGTCTGACTTTGGATATTACCCACCACCAATGCCCGTATACTATGCGGAAAAGTCGTATGATTCAGCAATGTCTGCAACACCAATCTTTTCATCCGACCAAGACGTCACTGCAAACGCAAGCGTTGTCTTCCTAATTGGAAGCAACTAATTTTTTTATTTTTTCTATTTTCTTTGATAGTGTGGCCTCTTTTGGCAGTATTATGGAGAACGTAGTACCATTACCATCTTTGCTTTGAACAGTAATCATCCCCCTATGTTGTTCTACTATCTTTTTGCAGCTTGCCAATCCAAGGCCAGTCCCTGTTTGTTTTGTTGTAAATAATGGCTCAAATATTTTGGGCAAGATATCATTTGATATGCCACATCCAGTATCAGATACTTGAATCAACACATCGTTTGGCATATCAGACAGTGTGATGTCGATTTGCCCAGAATTGTTCATTGCCTGAATTGAGTTCATCATGAGATTAGTTAGTACCACCTCCATTTTGATTCTATCGCAAATTACATACACAAAGTTTCTTGGCAAATTGATTGTAACAGTGTCCGGCTTTACTATTTTCTCTAGCGCGGCGACAATTATTTCGTTTACTAGATGTTTCTCAAAGCGTAACGTACTTGGGCGAACAAAATCCAAAACATCCTCGATTTGATGAGATATTCGGTCTACCGCACGATGTAATCGCCCATAATAGATTATTTTTTCTTCCAAGAGCAAACGTTGTTTACCTTCCATTATTTCCACAGTGTTTTTTATCACACTTAGTGGATTTCTCAGATCATGCGCTAATCTGGCAGCTAGCTCACCAATTGCCTTTAACTTTTCGGATTTTTCACCTATCTTAGTATCAATTCTCTCAATTGGTGCAATATATCCACACACCAATCCGACATTGGAATAATGATTCTTGATTGCTTCTTCATCTGGCGCTTCCAAAACACAACACATTTCTTGTGATTTATGATCATAAAATATCTCGACAGTTGATACCCCAAACTCGTTTATTTCTTGGTTTACCGTATCTATTATTTTGTCCAGTCCAGTCTCTGTTACTCTATGTCTTGCTATGAATTCGGGCACAGATTTGATGGTACAAAACCGATTAAGTAAATTTAGATTTTTGATCCAAACAAACAGAGTGTAGAGTAGAAATCAGTAGCCATTCAACATTTTTTCATACTGGGATAGCTCCTCAATTGTGCGTACCTTGCCTGAGGTTATCTTCATTAGTCTGTTTTTGTAAGAGAGATCGATTCTGGTTCGGCGCTCTAGTTGCTCAATTACCCGTTTAGTGAGGTATTTTCCCTTTCTATCAGAATCAAATAGTAGGATCAAATTCTTGTGACAACAAACAGAATCTGCAAATTTTGTTATTCCGCCAAACCTGTGAAATTCCAGTATTTGCTGTGAATAACCAAGATTTTTGAGTGCTGCCGAATCACGTTTGCCCTCAACTACTACCATGCTTTCTGATGCCGAGTTTAACGAGACGATGAAATTTCTCAGATCGGAAATCTCATCATATGAAATCTCCACAGAGTTGATGTATCAAACTAGTAATCAAGGCCCTTGTCTAAATCTAGATGGCACTTTACTCTAAATCATTAAAGTTATCTTAGCACCGAAGGTTGGCTTTTTGCTCGTTGAATTTTGCGATGATCTCAGTTATTTGCTCTGGCTCAAATGGTTTTTGGATGATATGATTTGGG
>JAKAJY010000071.1 GCA_021824845.1 archaeon | reverse complement strand
AACAAGCTGATCCAACAGGGATTTGCTGCATCACATCCACCAAGCGTCGAAGACGTCCAAGACATGGTCGAGTCAACGCTAATCGAAAAGGGCTATGGCGAAATTGCCAAAGCCTACATCTTGTATAGACACGAGCGTCGCAAGGTGCGAGAAGACAAGATGAAGGTACTCAACACCAAGACACTAGATAATGTTTCAAAATCATTTGATCTAAACTGCCTGAGGGTCTTGGCATCAAGATACCTACTTAGAAACAACAAAAACGAAATCATAGAAAGCCCAAGCCAAATGTTTGAGCGAGTTGCAATTCTAGTCGGCGTTGGTGATATCCTGTATGACTCTGAGCTATTTGTCAGAGAGGGAGGAGCGCACCAGGACGCAGAGGAGGCAAGAAAATATCTAAGCAAGCTTGATGACTTTGATTACAAATTCAAGATAGGACAATACTATCTGAACAAGTATCATTTCAGAGGTTTGATAAACCAATATGCATATCTTGCAAAGCGCGGCCAAATGAAAAAGAGCTTCAAAGAAGTTCTCACATTACTGGCAGCAAAGAAATTTGAGCAATATGCAGACCGCATAGGCGAATACTATACACTCATGACAGAACAGGACTTTTTGCCAAACTCACCAACAATGATGAATGCCGGAGCACGCCTAGGACAACTATCTGCGTGCTTTGTGCTTGGCATGCCTGATGACATGGGAGATATAATGAAATCAACATCGGACGCAGCACTGATCTTCAAGTCGGGTGGAGGAGTTGGAATCAACTATTCTGACCTAAGACACGAAGGAGACATCGTTGCATCAACATCTGGTGTTGCATCAGGACCAGTGTCCTTCATGAACATCATCAATACCGTAACCGAAGTAGTAAAGCAAGGCGGCAAAAGACGTGGTGCAAACATGGGAATCCTAGAAGCATGGCACCCAGACATTGAAAAATTCATCACAAACAAAACCAAGGATGGGATATTGGAGAACTTTAATGTCTCAGTTGGAGTATGGGAGGACTTTTGGTCTGCACTAGTCGATAGCGCAGACGGAAAATACACACTTCGCAGTCCGCGCGACAGAGTTCCAGTGAAAGAAATCAATGCACACCAGCTAATTGATCTGATTGCACTGTCTGCATGGAAGAGCGCAGAACCTGGCTTGATATTCTTTGATAATATCAACAAGTACAACGTATTTGCAAAGGCGCGTGGTGGACCACTGCGAGCTACAAACCCGTGCGGCGAGCAGTCACTATACCCATACGAATCCTGCAATTTGGGATCAATCAACCTGGCGAACCTCGTAAAAAGAAAGGCAGACGGTCAATACGAGTTTGACTGGCAAAGATACGAGGAAACCATCAGAAAAACAACACGATTCTTGGACAACGTAATTGACATGAATCACTATCCCGTGCCAGAAATCGATCAGGCATCAAAGGAATCACGACGAATCGGCCTAGGTGTGATGGGTGTTGCAGATCTGCTGTACAAGCTAAGAATTCCATACAATTCCAAAGAAGGATATGAATTCCAATACAAGCTGGCAGAGGCACTAACGTACTATTCCATGGAAGAAAGCGTAGCACTTGCTCGCTCCAGAGGCGAATTTGATCTGTGCCCAAAGACGGAATTCCCAGAAGGAAAGATTCCAGTCTCTGGATACTATGAAAAGCCAAAAGGCGAGCACTACTATGACTGGGACGCACTAATATCCAAAATCCAAAAGCACGGCATACGAAACGTTCTGACCACAACAGTGGCACCAACAGGCACACTATCCATGATAGCAGATTGCTCAAATGGAATGGAGCCAACGTTTGCTCTTGTGTTTGAAAAACGTGTAACAGTAGGACGCTTCTTTTACACCAACAAGATCTTCGAGCAAGTACTGCGAGAAAACGGACTGTACTCTGATGAATTATTAGCAAAAATAGCTGATAATTATGGTTCAGTTCGAGGCCTAGCCGAAGTTCCAGAATGGATTCAAAACATCTTTGTCACTGCAATGGACATCCACTGGTCTGACCATCTTATGGCACAGGCAGTATGGCAAGAATGGATTGGAAATGCAATCGCAAAGACAATCAACATGCCACATGATGTTTCCGCAGAAGATGTCAAGGCTGCATATCTGTTGGCTCATGAGCTAGGACTAAAGGGAATTACTGTGTACAGAGATGGCTCTAGACACACCCAGGTACTGCACATGACTAGCGAGAATGCAGAGAAAACATTTGATGTCGTACCAAGCTCGTTCTTGCACGAATTCATCAGCAAGAGCATCAAGAACAACTATGTTCGAGCACAGGTCAACAATGCACTCCAACTAAAGATTCCAGAGGAACCATTGCTAGAGTCTGGAGTTAAGGAAGAGATATCCGAAGACATGCTTTGCCCATCCTGCAAAAACGCTCTAGTGTTCGTAGAAGGATGTAGCATCTGCATAGAGTGCGGATTCTCCGGATGCACATCCGGATAATCCCAGCCTAATTCTTTTATTATCACTTTTTTCATTTGTTTTGTGGACAAGAAGGTCTTTTTAGCAATTGGAATAGCACTGGCAGCGGCAATTGCAGTTTTGGTAGCACTGCCTGGTGGCACGCAAGAAAATCCGTTTCCCACATTACAAAAAAATGACAAGCTGGGATTGGTAGTAAATACGCCAACACAGCAAGTAACTATAGATCAAATAAAGCAAGTCTATTCTAGGGCAGACGAGTCCGGCGCTGGCAGGACAAATCTGTACATGTTTTGGAATAATGTGGAGCCAGAGCAGGAAAAATACAACTGGAAGGATACTGACATTTTAATGAGCCTGAACAAGAACAATGATCTCCAAGTCACATTATATTTTTCCATAATAAACGGTAGGACAATAGGGCCGTATCCTTCCTGGATGGGAACGCCTGGCTTTGGGACATCGCTTGAGCAAAAGGCAACTCGAACAATCGATGCCGTACTGACCAGATATGATGGCGTAATTGATAGTGTGATAATTGGCGCGCAGCTTGACTCTTACTTTGATGACGCGGAAGGAAGCGTCGGACTATACAAGGAATCCTTTAACAACATTTACGCAGAACTAAAGCAAAAACATCCCGGT
>JAKAJY010000123.1 GCA_021824845.1 archaeon | reverse complement strand
TGATACTATCAAGCAGGATCAACAAACTAAATTTTGAGAAAAAAATCCTGCCAAAAGGTGGAAAGGCAAGCTATCCACTATCGTTTGTTTTTGGACTGGCATTTGCCACAGGATGGACACCATGTATTGGCCCCATTCTTGGAAGCATCCTCACACTAGCTGCAACTACGCCAAGCCAAGCATTTTCATTATTGCTTGCATATTCTCTAGGACTAGGAATTCCATTCATTTTGATGGGTTTGTTCTTCTCAAAAATGACCAGATTAATCAGAGCACTGAGTAAACATCTAAAGTATTATTCTGTAATAATGGGCGGATTCATCATGTTGTTGGGAGTTTTAGTTTTGACAAACCAGCTTGCGACAATTGCAAGTTTTCCACTCTTGAATGATTTATTGTTAGGTTGATAGTATGAGATCAGAGATAAAATCCGCACTAGTTCTGGGAGCAGTAATTGCAGGCGTAGTTGGTGGAATCGGTGCCTATTTTGCCTCATTGGATGCCCAAATTATTGAAAAATCCTCCATCTCAGACAACATACTCGGTATGGACAAGAGCCAATTCAAAAAGGCGCCAGAATTGCAAGGAATTGCAGGCTATATCAATACAGATTCGAATCTAAAAGAAAAGATCAAAGACAAAGTAGTCTTGTATGATATTTGGACATATAGTTGCATAAATTGTCAGAGAACTCTGCCATACATTACCGCATGGGATGAGAAATATTCTGATCAGGGTTTGCTCATAATTGGAATCCACTCGCCAGAATTTGAATTTGAAAAAGACATCAAAAATGTGGAATTGGCGGTCGAAAAATTTGGAGTAAACTACCCAGTCATACTAGACAATGATAAAAAAACTTGGGATGCATTTGAGAACAGATACTGGCCAAGAAAATACATTGCAGATGATCAAGGATACATCAGATATGATCACATCGGCGAAGGTGCATATGATGAAACAGAGAAAATAATTCAAAAATTACTACAAGAACGTGCAACAAGACTCGGATTAAACGTTACAATAGCACAACCGCTAGTAGACCTTGAGGAATACAAACACGGATCAAAAACGCCGGAACTATACTTTGGATATGACTTTGCATTTGGGAGAAGCCAAATCGGCAACTCAGAAGGATTCAAACCTAATCAACAAGTCACATATGCCATCCCTGACAAACTACACGAGGATAATTTCTATTTGCAAGGAACTTGGGAAAATCTAGATGATAGAATGATCCTAGTTTCAGAGTCAGGTAGAATTGTTTTACCATATTTTGCAAAAGAGGTAAACATTGTTGCTGCTGGAACTTCTCAGCTGGAAATATTTTTGGACGGCCAAAAGATCATGCCAGAAAACGCAGGCTCTGATGTCAACCCAGATGGCACAGTAAACATAGCAGAGTCGACATTGTACAACCTGGTAAGATCAAGCGAATCATCATCGCATGTGCTGGAAATTCAGGTAAACCAGCCAGGGTTTGAGATATACACGTTCACCTTTGGCTAAATCTGTCACCATACCTCATTGTTACCGGAGTGACACTAGTCCCGGTTACAAATTTCTTTAAAACCAATTTTTCAAGCAATTACAGAACATGGGATCATTGAGTGACAAGTGGAATGATTTTGGACGATCAGAAAGCCTCTCACAAAGAATCGTAGACAAAGTAAAGCCCGATGTACCACTAAAAAATAAAATTGATGTAGCACAGAAAAACCTTCAGCTTCAAATCGTAAAGCTGGATGGAATTTCTCAAAAAATAAAACAAAAAAATGATTACATTTTCAGCAAAATAGTTGCCGCGCAGAAATCAAACAACAATCTGCACGCAAAGGCATATGCAACTGAGCTTTTAGAAATTAGAAAAATGCACAACATGGTAAATGGTGCAAAACTTGCACTAGAGCAAATTCAGCTTAGACTAAACACAGTATCAGAGCTAGGTGACATCGTGGTAACATTAAGCCCATGCATGTCAGTAATCAAAGGACTGGGAAGCTCCCTATCGGGAATAATGCCAGAGGCAACATCATCAATGCAAAACCTCTCACAAATATTGGGCGATGTATTGACAGGCTCTTCAATGAATTCAGCAGACACTACAGTATCCACATACAGTGCAAACTCTGATACACTTGCAATTTTGGAAGAGGCTCAGGCAGTCATTGAAGGACAGGCAAGAGCAAGCATTCCAGAACCACCGGCAAGTGTTTCAAGCGGTGCAATTAGAAAAGAGACACTCATTTAGATTTCTTTTTGCTTTTTTCAATCAGAATTTTCTTTATTCTAGATATTGTTGGGTAGCTGTAGCCACGCCTTCTATAATTTGAGATCATCATCTTCCAGTTCTTTAATCTCCATTGCGCTTGCTCGTTTGTAACAGAGTGAATTTCTTTTTGGATTATGCTTTTTCTGCCAACCTTTAGCACTCCGGCATCTTTTGCAGCCCATCGATTTTTTGCAAATTTCAGCCCAGAAAGAATCTCCTCAATAGGCATTTCCCTAAAGCAATCCTCGAGTGTTCTTAGTTCGACATCGGATGGCTTTTTTTGAACGTAAAGCCTTATCTCATCCACAAATATTGCAATGCCTCATTTCTTAATAGAGGCATGATAAGATAGTTTTTACAAACTGCCAAGCGTAATCTGAACAATATTGTTCGTTCAATAAACACAAATCACATGATAATACACATCATCATACAAACAACACAGGGTTGAAAAGCATCTAAGAAAAAATGACATCAAACCAAGCGATGATCCACTATACCCCAACAACAGAAGGTTATACTTTAAGGAAGAAATCGACAATCGAGATCATTCCGAAAAAGTCAAGGATAAATTTGCAGAGGCGGGTAATGACACCAGAAACGCGAATCAATACGTAAAATTAGTAAATGCACATCTGCAAGATCGAGTCACGCAGCTTGAAAAGATCAAAGCGGATCAGAACAGGTTTTGGGATGAGCTCAACATGTTCAAAGAAGCGCCAAGACAGATCACATCCGCACCAAAACCACAAATGAATTCCGAGGTTGAGGAGGCAATGATAGTGCGAGATCTTTCTCCGATAATTAACAAATATGGTGTTGAAAAACTCATCAAAGCATTAGATAAGATAACAAACCAGTAAC
>JAKAJY010000155.1 GCA_021824845.1 archaeon | reverse complement strand
TGAATTCTTCTAGGGTCTGAATTTTTGTCACAAGGATAATTGATGTTATGATATTTTAATTGGGTTTTTTTGTACCTGAACGAACATGGAAATTGATGCAGCACTTGCATTCTTTTTTGAGGCACTCACTTTCTTCGTAATGCCCACATATTCCACACTCGCAATGCGTTTGCATGAGAATGATTAATGCAAAGTGGAATATAACTAAAACTGCGTATTTTTTGCTGATTTGTTGCTAAAATGATATTATTTTTTTGATTTTGAGGCCTTGGCTGGTTTGACTTCTTTTTTTGAGGCCTTGGCTGCCGGCTTTCCTTCTAGAACTTCTTTGATTTCTTCTGCCTTTTTGTCCACTACCTTGATTATTTCTTGGATAAATCCATCCAGATCATCATCTGTTACCGGTGGCTCTGCCTGGGCTGCAATCTCGTTGATGGCAGTAGAAATTTCTGAGCTTACCTGCTCAAAGCTTTCGGGGTCCTCATAGGCTGCACTGTATAGCGATTTTAGGTTGTTTACTTGGTTTACCAGCTGATCAGTTAATGTGATGGTGTAATCTGTTCCTGAGATTGATATTTCCTTTGATGACATGATCTGATGATTTTAGAGTACTTTCTTATAGTTTACTGTTGTGGGTGCGTTTTTTCTCTGAATTTGGTTCTATGATTGACGTAGAATCAGCCAAAAACAAATGCATTTTTGTAATTGGGTATTTTGAGGAATTCATCTGCAACAATTACATCTAATTTCACTATGATCAAAACCAATCTTTGAGTCACACGTGTAGTCTACGACTTAAAATGCAATGTATTCCAATGCTGCAGCATCTGAAATCAGATTCACATGCTTTGAATTTACCACGTAGCCATTTTTGATGTCATTGACTGATACCCATCGATTGGTAGATGTATAATGACTCCGTGTTCTGAGCTCCTTTTCAATCGAATCGATATCAAATTCGCCTTCCTCGACTTGTTGCGTATTGAGGTGCTTTATGGTAACTAGGATCTTGTTTACCTTGACTCTATTACCAAACTTCCATTGTACCGGTGGGTGCTCATCAGATACTTCAAGTATCTTTATTTTCATCTCCTTATCGCCAAACACATTATGGCTTACAAGCACTCGTTCATCTACAAATTCCTCAAAGCTCATGCTACTATAATGGTGAATCGATAATTAAAGAGTTATTCTAAATTCCATGTTTTGCCACTAGGATTCCTGCGTGATTTTGGCATTTTTACTCACGAACGGCATGGTGTAATCCTTGAGGTCGAGTCTTTGGCGTTTTGCCTCTATTATGGAATGCGTCGTTCCGTCATAGTTGCAGGCAAAATCCGTAATCGGTTTTACCCTATCCCAGATTTTGTAGTATTCTCGCAGCTCCCTTTTCTCATATTCTCCTAGGCCTATTCTTTTCTTTGATAGAAACTTGAATGCAAAAATGACCTCTCTGGTTTGATACAACTCAAAGTTGTCCACCCATTTGAGGCATCGAATTATCTGATCATATGGTACTACAAGTGAGTTTGTGGTGCCCGACTTTGCTTCGATTGTAAAAATAGTACTGTTTTTCGTGCTTACTGCCAAAATATCTGGCAATGCGACACTTGGCGAGCCTAATCGAAATCCTTTCCAGCCATCCAATGCGTTGAATCGTTTTACCAATGTGTCCTCCCAGTGATATCCTCGCTGGCGCCTAGTTCTGGCTATTTTCACATTATCCTTTTTTGCTTTATTTGGTACTGGGACCTTTAGTTTTACAATATTTGACAACACGGTACCTTGGTTGGTTAGATATTCAAAGACGAGGTTATTGTATTATCAAGCATTTGGTCTTGCAAATGTGACTACACCATGGCGAATGTGAATTTTGGGGTTTGATCAAAGTCACAACTCGTGATCTTGACTTTTTGCCCTGGTTCTAGGTTTTTTTCTGATGTGGATCCAAGAATTCTGATCATGCCCTCAAACTCTGCCATGGCAAATGCCTTACCGTCTATGGCGGAGCATTCTATTATGATTCCAGGCTCTCTTACTTGCCTCCAAACCAGTTCACCAAAACAATTGCTACATGATTCACTTGGGGGCCAGCTCACTCTGTGACATCTTGCACATTCCCCCACAGCGAATCTTCCCTTTTTTAACTCTGATTCAAAATTCATTGTCTCATTACCAATACCGTGGATGATGTGGCAGCTGCTGACATGTTCTGTACTAGGCCTATCTTGGCATTCTCTACTTGTCTCTTTGAGCTGCTTCCTGTTATCTGCGATGCAATCTCTGATATTTGTGCCAGTCCAGTTGCACCTAGTGGATGTCCAGATCCGATCAAGCCTCCGCGCGGGTTGATTTTCTTGTTGTCAGTTTGGTATGATTCACGAACCAGTCTTGATGCTTGTCCTTCTGGCGCGATTCCCAAGCCTTCCAATATCATCAGCTCGCAAACAGAAAATGCATCATGGATCTCTACTACATCTATCTGATCAGGCGTTATCTTTGCCATGGAATATGCCTGAGATGCAGCATCGATTGTGGAATTCAGTCTGGTGAGGTCATTTTTTGTAAAACTGGCAGACGTCGTCTTTTGGCCAATTCCCTCAATCCATACTGGTGTGTCGGTGAATCTTTTTGCCGCTTTTTCTGATGTCAACAAGACCGCAGAGCTTCCATAGCACGAGCGCGAGCAATCAAGTAGCCTAAGATCATCTGTCAGTCTTTTGGAGTTCATCACATCTTCTAGGGTGTATTTTTTTGAATTATATGATGCAGGGTTGTCTTGGGCGTTTTTGTGATTTAGTGCAGAAACATAAGCCAAGTCTTCGTCGGTGGTTTGATACTTTCTTTTGTGTGCCTTGGTAAACATTGTCCCCCAAAATATTGGGTGCTTGAACTCGCCGCGTGATGCATCCCAGTCAAGGACCTGTCCAGGATTCTCTGCCTGCTCCGCACCTACCACAAGTACTACATCTGCCATTCCAGATGAAATGTAGGAGAATCCAGACACAATCGCGTTTGTTCCCGAATTGCACATGCTTTCTATGCTGTGTGAGATTTTTGGCGCGATTCCTGCAAGCTCGGACACTATTGGAGCTAAATATCTTTTGGTGTCATTGGTTGATACCAAAACCGCATCAATGTCTT
>JAKAJY010000157.1 GCA_021824845.1 archaeon | reverse complement strand
ATAGTTTGACACCTATCATTCCGTAGATTTTTAATCACTGTGAATCAAATTATTACAATTGATTATTGTTATAGAGGGAAGCGATCAGGCAGGAAAAAAAACTCAGACCGCACTTCTGGCCCAAGCTCTCAAAAAAAATAAAATCAAAACAAAGACATTTAGCTTTCCAGACTATACCACGCCGCTAGGAAAAGAGATCAATCGATTCTTGCATGGAAAAAGAAAGTACCCATCCCAAGTAATCCATTGCCTGTTGGCAGCAAATCGGTGGGAAAAACTCCAAGACATAAAGTCAGCCCAAGAGCAAAATTCAGTTCTCATAATGAATCGATACTATCAATCAAATCTCGTATATGGAGTAGCAAACGGCATGAAATTGTCCTGGCTGCAAGGCCTAGATGAAGGACTGCCAAAGGCAGACTTGGTCATCGTATTGGATGTCTCACAAAAAGAATCATTTTCCCGCAAAAAATCAAATCGCGACAAGTTTGAAAAAAACGCACAATTTCTTAAAACCATATCCACAACATACAGAAAACTGGCAAAAAAATACCACTGGCATATAGTCAACGCATCACAACCAAAGGAATCAGTCCACAATGATATCATGAGAGTTCTCTCAAAAAAGCTAGCAAAGCTATGAAGCAATTCCTAGACATAGTAGATCCAATCCATGATTTTATTCGTGTCCGTGATACTGAGCTAAAAATAATAGATTCACCAATCTTTCAGCGACTGCGAAGAATACGCCAGTTGTCTGGTGCGCACCTTACCTATCCGTCTGCTCAGCATTCAAGGTTTGAGCATTCGCTCGGTGTAATGCACATTGCAGGCCAAGCAGCCATGTCACTCAAAGAAAAGGGATTTCTGAAAACAGACCAAATCCAGGAAATCCGGCTTGCCGCACTGCTCCACGATGTAGGGCACGGCCCATTCTCGCATTTGTTTGAGGAGGTATTGCAGATAAAAAAGAAAATTTCACATGAAGAGATTGGCAAAAAAATAATCCAAGAATCTGAAATCGGCGACATTCTATCAAAATCAGGATTTGATAAAAAACACATCACAAAGCTTGCCTTTGGATATCCCAAGTACAGATTCGTCAATGAAATCATCTCAGGATCATTATCCGCAGACATGATGGACTATTTGCAGAGAGATGGATATTTCACAGGTGCTGAGCACGCAAAAATAGACCACAAAAGAATAATCCAGTCTCTGGATGTCTATAGGACCAAGCTAGCACTGGAAAAATCAGCATTATACTCCTTTGAGTCCATGATTCTTTCCAGATACCAGATGTTCAAGGCAGTCTATTTCCACAAAACAGTGCGATCAGCCGAGGTAATGATGCTTGAATCAATCAGGCTGGCAGACAATGACTGTGGATTTACAGATCTAAACTTGAATGATTACACCAAGCTCACAGATGAATTCGTCATAGCCCAGATCCTTGCCCTGCCGGACCACACCTCCGAGCAAAGGCGAGCAAAGAAATTTGCAACCGACTATCAAAACAGAAGGCTGCTAAAGTGCGTCTATGAAAAAATCATGACCCAAAAATCCGGCCAGTCCGAGCAAATACGAGACAAAATAGCAAAAAAATCCAAAACAAACAAGGATGATATTTTTGTGGACACATCCGGCACATTCTCAGTCCCGCTTACTCCTGCCAAGGAAAAAACAAAATCAATCACACTCATTACCCATTCCAAAAAACCAACAGAAATCCCATTCTCAAAGATCCCAGTAGTGTCATCCATGGCAGAGTCCATGAACATTTTGCGAGTCTACACTTTGGATAATAATAGAAAAAAAGTTGAAATGGCAGCAAAGTCGATCCTTGGTTGATACAATGAAAAAAAGAATCGTCCTAAAGCTGTCAGGCAGAATCTTTGGCATGGACAACAATGAAAAACTTCTAAAGGACTATGCAACGTTCTTGGTCAAAATAAGCAAGATTTGTCAGCCAATAGTGATTGCTGGTGGTGGCAAAATAGCCAGACACTACATTTCCCATGCGCGATCCTCCGGTGCCGATGAATCAACGCTGGACGAGCTTGGAATTGAGGTCTCTCGGCTAAACGCCAAGCTGCTCATATACGCATTGGGAGGAAAAGCATATCCGCATCCCCCAACCACGCTGACTGAAACAAGACACGCAGTAGATTCCGGACTAATTGTGGTTGCCGGCGGCCTGCATCCAGGCCAGAGCACAAATGGAACTGCCGCATTGATTGCAGAAAAAACCCAGGCATCCGAATTTCTCAACGCAACCGATGTTGATGGGATTTATGACTCTGATCCAAACAAAAACCCCAAGGCAAAAAAATTCAAGCGTATCGAGCTCAAGAATTTGCGTAGCTTGCTGGTCAGGGAAGATTCCGTGGCGGGTGGCTATGACCTGATGGATATAGTGGCACTCAAGGTAATAGAGCGCTCCAAAATCAAGACCAGAGTAATCAAAGCAGACCTCTCCACAATAGAAAAGGCAATCCGGGGCCAGTCCGTTGGAACCGAAATAATACTATAATTCTTTTTGGATGGTAGGATACTGCTCAGTCCAGATCTCTACCATATCCCCAGGATATTCTGCAATTCCAGACTCTTTTGCCTTTTTGAATATTTCAAGAGCTGCATCTTTTTCAAGCGGCTTGGATTGCGCTTTGGTATAGCCTTCCGCATCAACCAGTATGGTGACGTATCCATCTGCGGTGCGAATTATTGCAACTAGATCTTCCTCACCAATTGGAATGAACTGGCCGTCCTTCTTTTTTGTAGTAAGCGTTAACATTGCAAATCCGCACAAATTAAACAGAATCATCTGGGACTTGCTTGAGCGACTCTTGCCTATTTGTACTGCCTGGAAATACTGCATTACCATACCATATGATGATGCAGATTTAATTGCTAACGTTTATGACACAGATTTTTAAAATTTAGTCTGTTGAATTCCAAAATTCTGCTTGGAATAATTATCGGAGTCCTCGGTGGCGCAATAGGAGTAATAGCAATTTCCGGCTCTCAAATCTTTAATGATGTATCAAAGGAAGGCTTGGGCAAAATATCACCAGATCCAATCAAAGTCTTGCCACTTGAGGTGGGCTTGGGCAGCTTTGAGGTTCTTTCCGTTACAGACGAAGAAGCACGAATCCAAGTTGATTTTAAAGTAACA
>JAKAJY010000024.1 GCA_021824845.1 archaeon | reverse complement strand
ATAGTGCCTTACTTGCACCATTACCTCCAATTGCACCGTCATAAATGAAAATAAGACCTGACGTTCCAAGCGATATTCCACCCAAGTCCTGTGATACGCCGCCAGTTACCATGTTGCTGCCTTCTATGATGATGTGCTCTGTTGCATGATATCCACTTGCCTCTGTGTATTCTGGATTATCTGATGATTCAATTTGTGTAGTGGGTCTTGGCGCATGAATAACAATTCCCTTTGTCACAAAATCATATTCTAGTGGTTTTTCCAGCAATATCTTTTGGCCCTGATTTACCTCTTGGCCTAATTCAATATTGACATAGCCGTAGACCTGTTTTTGTATGTGCAGTTTGCAAAAATACGTCTCGATTCCAAATGTCTGCCTTTTCTCATATACAGTTTCAATTGTCGGCCATTCTTCTGTGAGTGCCTTGGTATAGTATGGATAGTCACGTGGAATGGATGCAAGCTTGGCATATTGTTTTTTTGGATAGTCAAATTCCCTCACTCTGTATCTGGTACCTGCAAGAAAATAGATTGCCGATTCATGTAGTTCCTCTAGAGCCATTGGCAGGACCCGCTCGCCGATCTTTTTATCATTATAAAAAATATCAATTGATTTTCCAATTCCTCTGATGGAATATTCTTCAAGTGTCTCCTTTATGGAATCATAGTTTGGCACATAGCGGTTTTCTTGCAGCATGAGCCTGCCCAAATCCACGTGTCTCTGAATCACCTCTGAATGCTCTGCTAGCTCGTGCCTAACAATTGGCTTATCACATGCCATTGCCAGCACGTGAAATTCCTCCACAAAGGGGTTTTTTGGGTCAATGTATGTTTTTTCTACATCCTCAAAATAATTGTCAGGATGGTTCTTGTAGTATTGCGAGATTGGGTCATTGCCAAGTGCCAAAAACGCAAATCCTTTCTGGCCCTTTCTTGCAGCGCGGCCAATTCTTTGCATTAATCGATTCACCGGAATGGTAGATGAAATGACGCCATCGACATTTCCGACATCGATTCCAAGCTCCAAGGTTGGTGTGCACGATATTGCCATTATTTTATCCTCTTTGAAGGACTTTTCCACAAAGTTTCGATAGTTTGCCATCAGGCCTGCACGGTGGACTCGGATGTCGATTTTTTTCTTTTTTGCCTGCATTGCGACAAGCTCGGAATTTAGGTGCGAATTGCTAAACACCATGGTCTTGTGTTTTTGTGTTGTGAGTCTTTCCAGAAGATCTATTGTTAATGCTCTCTGTGTTCGTAGTGATGGGAATATGATGACAAAGTCTGTCTCACCTTTCTTGCCAGAACCATTAATCAATTGCATCTTTTCCCCAAAGAGCTGCTCGCAAAACTCTTGCGCATTGTCCAGCGTGGCAGATGATGCGACAAACTGGATTTTTTTGCACATTCGTTTTAGTCTTTTTATGATATAGTGTACATTTGAGCCAAAAATTCCGGAATACACATGGGCCTCATCTACTATGAGGAATCGTATGTTGGATAGCGAGGACGCGAACTTGGTCCTATACATCAAATGATAATGTATGACATCAAAGTTTGTCACAATAATGTCTGGTGGGTTGTCTAGGATCTCAAGTCTTTCTTTTTGTTTTGTATCACCATCAAACACATTAGCTGATACGCCAGCCTTTTTTGCAATCTCTAAAATCTTTGGCAGCTGGTCACGTGCCAATGCTTTTGTGGGATAGACAAAAACCGCAGAAATTACGCCTATTTTTCCCGTTTTTGCTATTTTTGTTATGACTGGTATGGCAAAGGCTTCTGTTTTACCAGATGCAGTGGGCGCCGTAATGACTATGTTTTGACCGGATATTATCTCTGATATGGCATCCTCTTGGAATTTGTAGAATTGTTTGATATTTTTTTGGTGCAGATATTGTACAATGTTGTCATCAAGCCCCATCTCATCTACTGATGCGCCAAGTTCGGGATCCGGATCTTTGATGGTCTTGTAGTATGAAATATAGTCCTTTTTTGAATACAGTACATCCTTTGTTATCTGGTCCGGCGTGTTTTCGTGGATCATCTTTTCTATTTCGGATTTGTCCCGAATGATTCCGGCCTCTTTTAGCTCGACACTCATCTCTTTTTTGTTGGGCGTCTGTCCTTGGTCGTATCGAGCCAAAAACTCCAAATACACCTCGTCGATGTTTTTTACATATTCCACTAAATCCTGTAGGCCGCAATCAGAGCACGTGATCATGAATTTTTTGTTAAATGTTTTTTGAATCTGAATCCCGGAATCACACTTGGGGCAGGAATACCTCAACTCACACCCCATTAGGTGCAGTATGGATTTATGGTTTGGTTATGGTATGGCAACCCTAAACCCCTGCTGATCGACACACTCTATTGGTCAACCTAAACTCAGTAACCATACCAATATCATACACTTGACAAAGTTATCTATCTGATATGGCCCTACGATACCATGGGAAGTAGCGCCGGAAGCTATGCCAGAGGCGTAGCGTCAATCCACAGAAAATACCAGGCTGCCCTAAAACGCGCCAAGTCCAGACAACAAGTTCTTAATGCTTATTGGAAGCACAAGAAAGAGTCTGAACGACTGCTTGCATCACATCTCCGAGACGAGATGGGTGAAGTAAAGCGCATCAAGGGCAAAATGGAATACAGATAGATACAATTGGAATTGGGCCAAAACCCAAATTCCGCACTTTTTATGCCTTGAGACGATACAGGTTCTTTTCTAGTCTTTTCTTTGCAAATTCGTGGTATTTTTTGACAATCTCAAATCCTAGGTAGTTTCGATTCATCTGCTTTGATACTACGGCTACTTGACCGGATCCCAAGAAAGGATCACACACGACATCACCTTTCCTGCTAGAATATTGCAGGATTTTTTTTATCACCTCCGCTGGCAGCTTGGTTGGAGTCTTTTGGTCTCCAGTCCAGTATTCACGTTTTATGTCCCAGACGTCTTCTTTGTCTTTATAGTGTAAGCTGCGACCCTCGGCGGTTTTCTGGTTTTTCCCAAATCTCACAAATGGATAGAACTTGCGTTTTTTTGGATTTTTGCAGACATATACACAATGATAGTGAGATGTGACAAACTTTGTCTTGGTAACCACGCCAAACTGGTACTTCCATATGATGTGATTAATGGTGACAAATCCAACATCATCTAACGCACTGAGTATGTCT
>JAKAJY010000139.1 GCA_021824845.1 archaeon | reverse complement strand
GATAGATCATACGAATACACTGGACGACACAAGCACGAATTTGGAAAAGGCTCCCGATGGTGCAAGCGTTGTGGCGATTACACTGCAGTAATTCAAAAGTATAATCTGATGATTTGCAGACGATGCTTTAGAGAAGTAGCAAACTCATTGGGCTTTATCAAATATCGGTGAAACTAATGCCAGCAACAAACATTCTCTCAAATCTATTTAATACTCTGTATAATAATGAGGCAAGAAGACGAACCGACTGCGTCATACTTCCAACATCAAAACTTGGAATCGAGGTTCTAAAAACACTGCAAAAACACAACTACATCGGTGAATTTGAGCACGTAGAGGACAAACGTGGCGGCAAATTCAAGATTCAACTATTGGCACACATTACAAAGTGTGGTGCAATCACGCCTAGATTCAAGGTAAAAAAAGGCGAATTTAATGACTGGGAGCAGCAATATCTACCAGCATACAATCGAGGAATGCTAGTTGTCACTACTAATCAAGGCGTCATGTCACACCATGATGCGCAAAACAAAGGAATTGGGGGATTTTTGATAGGGTATGTCTACTAAACAAGTCGAAATATTCCAAGCCACATTTGATGTACCAGACAAGGTAAAAGTCACACTAAACAAGCACATGCTACTAATTGAGGGGCCACTGGGCAAGGTCTACAAGAATTTCAAAAAAATCCCAGTAGAAATGTCTGTTTCCGATAGTAAAGTATCAATCAAGGCAATCAACTCACGCAAAAAATACTATGCAATAGCAAACACTGCACTATCGCTGGTTAGAAATCTCTGTGACGGTGTGATCAATGGCTATACAGTAAAAATGAAGATTGTGTATGCACACTTTCCAATCACTGTAAAGACAAAGGACAAACTGGTCCTAGTTGAAAACTTTCAGGGCGAGCGAGCACCACGAGTTGCAAAAATTCATGGTGCAACCAAAGTTGTCTCAAAAGGTGACGAAGTCACAGTCACTGGCCCAGTACTCAACGATGTAACACAAACAGCAGCAGAGATTCAGGCAATGACTCAGGTCAAAAACAAGGACCACCGTGTCTTTTTGGATGGTATCTACCAATACCACAAGGCAAAAGGAATCGAAAAATAATTTTCTAAACTCTACTAGTAAGAATTAAATCGCATGCACCAAGGACAACATCTGAGCCGCCCTAGCTCAGCGTGGTAGAGCGCCTGACTGTTAATCAGGGGGTCGTCAGTTCAAGTCTGACGGGCGGCGCATTGATCTTTCTAAATTCGAATTCTGAAACATTCTTTTTTGTTACTGATTAATCATGATGCGATGTTTTGCACGTTGGATTTACAATATTTCTAAATTCGAATTCTGAAACATTGATCGTTGCAACCGTTTGGGTGTATACTCTTAGACCAAACCGATCTAATATCTGATCGCACATTAGGAATAATGCAGGAGATTTACAATGGCCAGAACTAGAAGGGCCAATCGTTATTGCATTGATTGTGGTGGTAGACTGACCTATTACCCACGTCTTTCAAACCCAAAGGCGCCAAATGAGCACCGGGTTTTGGTATATGCATGTCCTGATTGTACTGTGGATTTTGAAAAACCAAAACTACTATCCATTAGACGAAACCAGGTGGAAGATCCACTAGAAACAGTAGAAGTGGAAATCATAGAAAACCGAGAAAAGGTAACTCTAACTAACTAGTGATCAAGCCCAACAAAGTAAGCTATCATTCACAAACATCACTTTATGCTAGTGAAATGATGCTTTATCGATGGAAGTCCAAAAAAGTACTTGGGGAAGCAGATTCATAATAGCTGCAATAGTCCAGGGCGGAATTATCACATTTTTGGCGCTAAGCATGGTTGGAATTCAGATGATCTTTGCAAGCGATGTCAATGTTATCCAGTTTTTGTCTTTGTCTTTTGAAGGTCCAGCAAAATGGTTCTTTATTGGACTGATGCTATATCTTATCATAACTGTGGCGGTGGCAGTAACAGCTGTTTTTTATAATCACTTGGAGATCAATCAAAAAAAGAAAATCACTGGCAAAATCAACATTTTGGTTTGGATTCATCTTTTGGGTATGAATATTGGGGGAATTGGCACTACTTTGTCTATGATCTTTGCTGGATTGGCAGGCTCTGGGGCATTTTCTTTGATATCTGAAGGTCAAATTGGCAAGCCAGACTTGGCCATAATGGACTCGTTTATCCCACCAATTGCATCATTTATTGGAATCCTGGCAATCGGTGTCCTATGTGGCGGCTTGGCCTATACTGTGGCGTATATCAAAAAATCCTACACAATTTCGGAATAAATCACCGTTTTTGATGGGGTTTAGCTTTTCTTCGTGGGAATTATTGTTTTGAGACCTTTAGCTGGGTAATGGGGGTGTTTTGAGGCTTGACTGCATTAGTTACGCACAAACGTTAAACCCCCTCCAAAAAACAATGGTTTTGAAAAAATCACATCACTCGTAAATCATCTCCTTATGGGAGGGGGTTTAGCATTTACGAACAAAACCAGTAAAAGCTGCAAAACTCACATCATTACAATAATTCATCCTTTTCTGGTATGTGTAGGCATGAGGAATTGATTAATTTGCCCCTTTTTGAATCAAAAATGTGGGGGTATTGAAACAAAACTTGAGCAAAATACGCAAAGCTCCAACAAAAGAGTATGATAATTTCAGAAAATACTTTGCATTTTCTTGTGTTGATCTGGTGATCCTTGATGGCAAATCCGTACTTTTGACCAAACGAACGCGTAATCCATACAAGGGATACTGGCATCTGCCTGGGAGTATGATTCACAAGACCGAGACCATGCAGCAAGCCGCCAAAAGATCCGCAAAAGAAGAACTCAACCTGAAAATCAAAATCAAAAAACTCATTGGAGTTTACGAGAGTCTTAATGGATTTCGTCATGATGTCTCTCATGGGTTTTTAGCTCAAATTGTCGGCGGCAAGATAAAGACAGACTTTCAGAGCAGCGACGTTGGTTTTTTCAAAACCCTTCCAAAAAAGACATTGCCGCATCACCGATTAATGATTCGTGATGCCCTCCAGGCTAATCCTAGGCACAAATTGTAACTATTTCTAAACTCGAATTCTGAAAGATCAGAAAAAGATCAATTAATTAAGTACAAACCAATTAACTCCCTATGGCAAGCAAAGTCCTAGGGCTGGTGCTAGTG
>JAKAJY010000088.1 GCA_021824845.1 archaeon | reverse complement strand
AGCATTGTTCCAAAGTTTATCTTTAGCTTCAGTCCGTGCTTTGACTCGACTTCTGATTTTACCCTGTCGTAAATGGATTTGATGTGGTTTAATTCTGCAATGCTTCCTACCTGTGGAATCATTATCTGTGGGAATGCGTTTACCTTTTGCTTTGCTAGTTCGGCAGCTGCTTCAAAGACTGAGCGTATCTGCATTTCATAAATTTCAGGATATGTTATGCCGACTCGAACTCCACGATGGCCCATCATTGGGTTTATCTCGGCTAGCTCCTTTGCCCGTGCCAAGTATATTTTGGCCTCTTCCATGTCTGGTGAGCCGCCGCTTCGTTCCATCTTGTGGATTTTGTTAATGAGTTCTTCTGGGTTTGGCAAAAATTCGTGCAGTGGTGGATCAAGTAGTCGTATTGTGACTTTGTAGCCTTCCATAGCTTTTAGAATTTGAATGAAATCGCTTTTTTGCAGCTCTTGCAGCTTTGTGAGGTGTTCTTTTCGCTCTTCTAGTGATTTTGCCATGATTAGTTTGACAAACAATCCAAGTCGGTCTGATGCATTGAACATTCTCTCCGTTCTACACAAGCCTATTCCTTGGGCACCGTACTTTCTTGCTAGTTCTGCACCATCTGGCGTATCTGCATTTGCTCTAATTCCAATTGTCTTTGTCTTTTGAGCCCAATCAAGAATTGTCCTGAAATCATCAGTTATCTTTGGTTCAATTGTTGGCACTTCACCAGTATATACATCTCCTTGACTGCCATCAATTGTAATTGCATCACCTTCATGAATTGTGATGTTTCCAACACTTGCTTGTTTTGTTTCTGGAGATATCTTCAGATCAGCACATCCTACTATGCATGGCTTGCCCATTCCCCTTGCTACTACTGCAGCATGTGATGTTTTGCCGCCTCGGCTGGTCAGTATTCCAACTGATGCAAAAAATGCAGGAACGTCTTCTGGTTTTGTTTCTTCTCTTACTAGGATAACTTTGGCACCATTCTCACCCATCGCAACCGCTCTTTTCACATCAAATACTGCAACACCGCTTGCTGCACCTGGTGATGCGGCAATTCCTTTGACTACCTTGGTGAACTGTTTTGCTTTTTCATAGTCGATGGTTTTGTGTAGTAATTGCTCTAGTTGGTCCGCGTTTAGTCTGAGTAGTGCACGGTCTTTGTTGATGAGTTTTTCTTTTACCATGTCCACTGAGCTCTTGATCATTCCGGCGGCATTCATTTTTGCAGATCTTGTCTGCAGCAAATAGAACTTGCCTTGCTCTACTGTGAACTCTATATCCTGTGGCTCTCTGTAGTGTTTTTCTAGCTTTTTGCAGGTGTTTGATAATAATTCATAGCTTTTTGGCATCTCTACTTTCATCTCATCTACTGGCTTTGGAGTTCGAACCCCTGCTACTACGTCTTCACCTTGTGCATTAACTAGATAGTCGCCAAAGATGTGGTTGCTGCCATCGCCAGGGTTTCTGGTAAATACCACGCCTGTTGCAGAATCATTACCCATGTTACCAAACACCATTGCAACCACATTAACTGCGGTCCCATCTGCAATGTCTTTTGTGATGTGGTTTTTCTCTCTGTATACTATGGCTCGCTCGCCCATCCAGCTGTTAAAGACTGCCATAACTGCTAATTGTAATTGCTCGTCTGGGTGTGTCGGGAATGGCTTGCCGGTATGAGTTTGGCAGACCTGCTTGTACTGCGATACTATGCTTCGCAATGATTGCTCATTTAGGTCGCTATCTATAGTCACACCCTGTACTTTTTTGGCACCCTCCAGAATATGATCAAATTTCTTATCATCAACGCCAAAGACCACCTTGCCAAACAACTGGACAAATCTGCGATAAGAGTCCCATGCAAATCTTGGATTGTTTGTTCTTTTTGCTAGTGCCTCAACTGTAATATCATTTAGTCCCAAATTCAGTATTGTATCCATCATGCCAGGCATTGATAGTGCGGCACCGGAACGTACTGACACTAACAATGGATTTTCGGACGAGTTCCATTTCTTTTTTGTAATTCTCTCTAGCTTGGCAATGTTCTTTTTTACCTGAGACCACAACTCTCGTGGAACAGTCTTGTTGTTTTGATAGTATAATTTGCAAACATCTGTGGTAATGGTGAATCCCTGCGGAACTGGCAGCTTTAGCTGAGTCATCTCACAGAGGCCTGCGCCCTTACCGCCTAGGAGTTTTTTGTTCTTGCCGTCTCCCTCATCAAAGAAATAAACCATTTTCATTATTTTATCACGGATTTTTCTATCGATTTGATGGGGTTTTAAGCATTGCCTTGGCAAACTCCTCTACGATCGCACTCCACTTCTTTGCCTTGACTATGCCGCTTGCTACCAAAATTCCAGATGAGCCAAGCTCCATTGCCTTTCTGACGTCTGCACCGGATACGATTCCCGCGCCGCACAAAAGCTTGGTACTATTCTTTGCGCTTTTTACTGCCTTTGCAGCCTCTGTGATTAATTCCGGTCTCTCGGTGGATACTGCTTTTCCTGATCCAATCAGTTCTGGTGGCTCAATTGCAATATAGTCTGGGTTTAGCTTTGCATATTTTGAGGCCTCCACTACATCCTGAACGCAGACAATTGATGTCATCTTTAGATTTCGCAATCTTTCCACCAGGTCTGCAATGTCCTTTGGCGGGATTCTGTGTTCACTATGGTTGATCAGTGAACCCGCAATCTTGGATTTTTTTAACAATTCTGGTATGACAAAGCCAGTGGTGCTGCCGATTTTGGCATTATCTACATGCTGAGATATGATTGGGCCTGAATATTTTACCCCCAAAAGATGGTGCGGTGGGCAGATTGCTATTTTGATCTTGTACTTTTTTGCTATTTTCTGGGATATGGCGGCGAGCTTTTGGGTTCTTACACCTGATATTTCATCATAATTTTTGAAATTTATTACAAACAAGATCTTTGTGTTGATGACTTTGCGTGCTATTTATTGTTTATAGGATTATAGTTCTACTGGCGCAGATCCTTTCCAGATAAATGTGCACAGCGTAAAGATGTTGTTTGTCATTTCATCAGAATTTGTAAACAATGCGCATTCTGCATCGGTATTTTCATGCAGACTTCCCTTCACTGCAGAATCTGACATTAGGAGCTTGCCGCTCAGTGGGCATGATTTTGAGACTGCGATTCTTCCCTTTGATGGCAGCTTTC
>JAKAJY010000161.1 GCA_021824845.1 archaeon | reverse complement strand
TTGATGGATTTAGCTGCAAGGCCTTATCAAAATAAGCCAGTGACTCGGTTGATTTTCCAAGCTTGGACATGGAGTGGCCTATGCTGGCAAGAATAGAGTCGTTGTTTGGAGATATAGTTAGAGCTTTTTCAAAATACACTAGAGCTTCAACATGGTTTGAGATCTGTGATAGTGCAAGGCCTTTTTGGTGTAGTGCATGTGCATTGTTTGGATTTATTGCAAGAGATTTGTCAAAATATGCAAGTGCTTCATGGTATTTTCTCAAATGCAAAAGACACGTGGCCTTGCCAAGAACACTATCAATGTTAGATTGGTTTACTGCCAGAATTTTCTCATAAAATGAAAGCGCATCGGAATACTTGCCCAAATGCAAAAGACATGACGCCTTGCCAAGAACGCTGTCGTGATGTTTTGGATTTGCCTTTAATGATGAATTAAAGCATTCTAGTGCTGCCTCATAATACCCAAGCAGATGTAATGTTCTTGCCTTGCTGCAAATTGCATCAAAATGGTTTGGCATTATTTCAAGAATATTATCATATGATGATATTGCCCGATCATGCATTCCAGAATAGGATAGTGCGGTTGCCTTGCAGTACAGTGCGTCTACATTGGCAGGATTTACCTCTAGGATTTTGTTGCAGTTTTTGATTGCAGACTCGTAATCATCAAGAGAGGATAACGTGTTTGCTTTTTGCAGAATTGCCTCCTCAAATTCAGAATCAAGCGAGATGGCCTTATCAAAGCATTCTAGTGCCTCTGATTTTTTGCCAGTCTCCAAAAATGCACGGCCAAGCTCATATAACACGATAGGTCGATTAGAGCTGAACTCTAGTGATTTCTCATAATATGATATTGCTAGGTGATACTTGCCAAGATTTGCAAGACACATGCCCTTACCAAACAAAATGTCTGCATGATGTGGGTCTATTTCCAGTGCCCTATCAAAGCAGGACAATGAATTTTCATATTGTCCAAGTCCGATCAGGGAGAGGCCCTTGTTGTATATGGCATCAAAGTATTGTGGATTTACCTCTAGTGCCCTATCATACAGAAAAATTGCCTCTTTGTGATTACCAAGTGAGGATAGTGCAATTGCTTTGTTGACAAGAATCTGTATGTTGTTTGGCTCTAGATCTAATGCCCTATCAAAAAACGACACTGCGTCATCATAGTTTCCTAGATGCATCAAAGCTAGGCCTTTTTTGTACAAGCCATCAAGATAGTTTGGGTCTATTGCAAGTGTTTGCTCATAGCACGAAAGTGCCTCCTGATGCTTTGATAGTAATGCGAGCGAATCGCCCTTGCAATGCAATGCATCAAAATATTGAGGATCAATTTCCAGTACCCTATCATACAATGAGATTGCCTCTTTGTGATTACCAAGCCTTGATTGGACTAGCCCCTTGCTGAGTAGTGCTTTTACATTTTGCGGATCGGCTCGCAACAGCTTATCATATGATGTGAGTGCCTTGGTGTACTGCCTGTCGTAATAATAAAAACTTCCCAAAAGAACATCCAGATCTTTGTCTGATGATTGTTTTTGCTTTGGGATACGATCCTGTAGCTTTTCTTGAACCTTTAGCATGCTCGCAATCTTTGATTTGTCATCGACTGATAGCTCCAAGTGCTGATTTGGATCTAGATCTGGCTTTATTCCACGACCCTCAATTAGGCGTTTGAGCAGTCCATTTACAAGTGCTAATTGGTTTAGAACTATACTATCCGAAGATGCCATAACATCAGAGAATTTTTAGGAATTTTTTCTAATATCGTAGTATTTGTTCAAAAAACCCAAACACCCTCTTATATGATTTTTTTAAGCCAAATTGATGTTTGAGAGTAGGAATAATCCTAGCTGCATTCATAGTGTATGCCATTGGTATTAGCGCAGCTTATGCCGAAGAATTTGACATTAGGTTCCTACCCCAAAAACTAGTCGAAGGTTCTGAGGCAAAAATGCAAGTCTTCATAGCAGAAGGCGAGACAATAATCCCAAAAAAAATAACTGATCTTACCATTACATCGCTTGACTCATCCATTTTACATATAGAAAAAATTCATGATAGCAGCTCATTTGTTACCGACATTACGGTAAAAGCAGGCAAGCCCGGAACCACCACCATCTATTTGGCAGCACCTGGATTTGACTCAAAAGAGATTCCAGTTACGATTTATGGAAACAAAAATCATGCATCCACACTACTAGTCAAGATAACACCAGATACGTTTACCACTAGCGGCCCAAATGAAGGATACATTGCAGTTGAGCTTGCAGATGAGGACGGATTTCCGGTAGTGGCAAAAGAAGACACCGTTATATCACTGGACACTGCAAATAGAGAAATAATCGAGCTAGCATCACAAAACCTTCTAATAAAGAAAGGAGAATATTTTGCACACAGCAAATTTACGATTAAAAAATCAGGCGAGGCGACAATTTATTCTACTGCACAAGGAATTGAGACCAAGAGCAGCACCATAAAGATGGAGGAAGACGAAGACCTTACCATAAAGATGTACACTTATCCAACTACACTATCCATACATGATGCATCGCAAGGGTTTGTGATTGCTCAGCTGCAGGACTCTTCTGGCAGACCAGTAATTGCGCAAAAGGATATCACTGTATACTACAAAGTTGCTGATTCTGATTATGCCGAAGCAACAAACTATAGTTCAAACTACAAGCAAAAATCTTCTGGCTATTTCCAAATTAGCAAGGGTACCTATTGGGGCTATTCTCAATATTCACTCCCAGAGGGAATTGAGGACAAGTACGAACTCTCAATTTCTACTGAAGAGCCATTGGTGATTGAAACTACGGAAATCACTTCAAAGGACTTGGAATTAATGGATGACAAGCTAGTTCAATTCCAAACCTTGCCAGCATTGGCAACAGGCAAAAGGGAACTTATAGGGATATTACACTTGGAAGACGAAGACGGCAATCCGGTTGTGGCAAAAAAAGAACTTGCAATCAGAATAGACTCATCAGATAGCAAGGCACTAACGGTTGAGGATGTCATACTGGAGGCAGGCAACCAGGCAGCACTAGTCTTTGGCAAGATAGGCCACAGTGTTCCAACAGATCTTGAGCTCAGACCGGCAGTAAATGAGGGCGAGCTGACCACAATTGAGGTGTTTGGTCCAAACAAGGATTCACTAGAATTGGTAGTAGAGCCACTCATACCAGATGTTCTATCAGGAACTGAT
>JAKAJY010000129.1 GCA_021824845.1 archaeon | reverse complement strand
ATTCCTTATGTGATTAATGCCGTCTGTGTAGCATAGACACGATGAAACGCCTACTTGCGGTACTTGCCTTATTGTTCTTACTATTCCCAATTTCTCAGGTTCTGGCACAGGTTACTGACACCCAACCCACACTTGGAGTAAAGCTGACAAATACTGCCCCCTTCATCTACAAGGACTCTGAAGGATACACCATCGTGATTGGTGAGGTGGAGAACACCAAGAGTTTTCCTGTAAATAATGTCAAAATCTGGGTAGGATTCTTTTCTGGAGATGCCGCTGGCTCTGCAGGCGAATCTCCACTTGAAACAGTAATTGGGACTAGCTTACTCACCGTGATTCCAGCAAAGGGAAAATCACCGTTTATTGTAACGTCAGAAACGCCGGATCCTGAAATCTCCGAAGTCACAATTAACATGCTTGGCTTTAACTCGGCAACACAAAAACAACAACTCTTGGAAATTAATCCGGATACGTTGCTGATTGGTGAGACTATTACCATCGATGCCAAAATAACAAATACGGGATCCGACAAGGCATCAAACGTAAAAGCCCACTTGATTGGATATGATTCTTTTAGCCCTCCAAGAATTGTCGGAATTCAAACCATCTCAGTAGATGACATTTCCTCAAAAAAGAGTGTAGATGTATCATTTGATGCCGCAATGGATCCACGCGCATCATCGTTTAAAATAATTGCAGAATCAGACAATTATCAATCAAAAATGATAAACATTGACAAAGTATCGTTGGATGCACCAACCAAACTCATCACAATAAACGATGTTGAGGTATTGGGCTCTGATGGAGTACGCATCTCTGAAATAAAACTAGGCGATACTGTAGATATTACAAGTGATCTATCAATCCAGTTCTCTGCTGTAAATGGACCATCACAAAAATACGTGTACTATGCACAAGTAAAGCAGTTTGGTGAGAAAGCACCAGTCGAGTTTTTGGGAATTTCAGAAGGAGAGTTTGACTCGGCAGAACCACAAACCGCAACAGTAAGTTGGACTCCAGAGCATGAAGGGGGATTCTTCATAGAGACCTATGTTTGGGACCAAGACGCAATAGCGCTTGCCGCTCCAAGCAAAACAGTATCTATTATTTTGGTAAGTCCATAAATCCATCTTGTCATAGTATGGTATAATGGCAAAATTTCAACTGGTTGCAATGGGTGGCACATTTGATATCATCCACAAAGGACATCTCACTTTGCTTGAAGGCGCATTTTCTGTTTCCACCAAAGTAATAATTGGGTTGACTAGTGATGAGCTGGCAACAAAAAAAGGCAAAAAGCTAAACCATGATTATTTGCAGCGATTTAACACCCTAAAGCAAACAATTGAGAAAAAATTCCCAAACCGTGATTTTGTAATAAGCAAACTGGACAATGACTTTGGCCCGGCGGTTCTTGAAGCGAATGTGCAGGCATTGGTGGTAAGTGGTGAAACAGAACCCCAAGGAGATGCATTAAACAAGCTGCGGGCGCAAAAAAACCTCCCGCCAGTTGAGATAGTAACAATTCCGATGGTTTTGGCAAAGGATGGTACAAGAATCTCTACTACAAGAATCAGAAATTCTGAGATCGACACGCAGGGAAACTTGTTATAAGTTGACAAAGTGCTTGCCTATCTTTGATTCATCCAAATAAAACAAAAATTCCAAAGCACATCACACTTGACTCTGATTAACCATCTATCAAAAAAATTCACAAACAATGTGGCCGGACTCCAAGAGGGACTACATCCTGAAAGCTTGGCATTTTGGTATTCCGAGATAATAAAGGAGGCAAAAGATATGGCGCCTGCTTGGCTTGTGGACAAGATAAACGTAAAACAAGATCCAATCCTACCAATGAAGTTCAACTTGGATATATCAAAAAGAGCAGTACGCTACTTCATGATGGCAGTGGATGATAATCTGGTAAAAATGCCAAGCTCAACCAGACTGTATTTTCTCAAGGTTCAAGAGACTCTATCAAATGAGATGGACAAATCCCTTGTTTAACCCTTGACTATCTCTACTACTTCAGAAATTGTTTTTGCATCAATTATCTTGTTCACATCATCCAAAACAGATTGGATGAAATCAACAAAAATGTCCACCTGATCCGTATCTCTGAGTACAATGGAGTGAGCAGACTTGTCCTTTAGTGATATGACTACCTCATTACCGTATACATTCAAAATCGATGAAATGTATGTCTCTTTGCCATCCTTGATGAAGATCAAACTTGCAAGCTTGGTTGCTTCATGCTTGTCTTGACAAATCACTTGAATTTTCATTGGTCTTGGTACAAAAATTTCTCTATCTGGTCTTTTGCTTTTTCTCGTCTTTGTTGGTGCGCCACTAGGAACTCTGTCACCTTTTCGATCAGAATTGCTTTTAGCTCACCTGTGAGCATCTTGCCTGATTTGTAATCATCGTATATTGTCTTTAGTTTCTTGTCATCCGGTTCAAAAAAGATTCTCAAATATTGATATGATACATCAATGTCTGGATTGCCGCCTATCTTTCGGTGGTCTTCAACAGTTGCCTGGCCGCCAGAGAATGCATATTTGTTTATCTTCTTTTTTATCATCTCTGGCGAGTCTGTCGTGTATATTGTGCCGCTTTCCTCGGATGCCGACATTTTTCCACCAGGGCCCGATAGTGATGGGATCATGATGTTGTGAATTAGTGCTGGCTTTTCTCTGCCTATTTTTGGTGCAACATCCCGGGTTACTCTAAAGTGGGGGTCTTGGTCTACGCCAAGCGGAATCAAAACTGGCCTGTCCTCAATAAAACACGGAGCAGACTGGAGCGAAGTATAAAAAATCATACCAATGTTTGTCTCGCCGGTAAAGCCAAAGACTGCCTTTGTGTTTGAAAAATTGATCTTTTTTGCCACCTGTGCGGCAATTGGGTATAGAGTTTTGATGTTTTTTGTGTTGATTATTATTTTTGTTTTCTCTGGCTTGAAGCCAAGCGCGATAAAATCAAGAGCATTCTCATATGCAAACTTGCTTGTCTGCTCCAGTGTTAGGTCCTGCTTTGCGTAAAACTTTTCATCATCTGTTAGCTGAAAATACAGATTTGTATCGAATTTTTCCTGCAACCATTTTGTGAACACCCATGGAACCAAATGTCCAATATGTGTGTGGCCAGAAGGGCCACGTCCTGTGTACAAAAAGAATTTTTTGCCCTTTTGATTGTCATCCAATATTCTTATCAGTT
>JAKAJY010000045.1 GCA_021824845.1 archaeon | reverse complement strand
TCCACATCCATCCAAAATACTCGAAAATATCTGCACTGCCAGAGATTCCGGAAACGGAACGGTTTCCGTGCTTTGCAACTATTCCACCGCAGGCAGCTACAACAAACGCTGCCGTGGTGGAGATGTTAAACGTGTGTAGTTTATCACCACCAGTTCCACACACATCGATAATTGTCCCCTTGCATTTTGGTTGGATGTGGACTCCATATTCTTCCATCTTTGCAAGCATTGCGGTCAGCTCTTCGTCAGTTTCGCCTTTTTTGGTAAGATTTTGTAGAAAGGCCGCCTTTAGCTCGTCTGCCTCTCCTTCAACTAGTAGTAACTTCATTGCATTGTGCATTTCATTTGAGGTAAGGTTTGCGCCTACTTCAAGTCGAGCAATGTAGTTTTCTAGCATTTCTTTACCTTGTCTATGAAATTTTGCAGTATTTTTTTACCTTCAGTGGTGAGAATGGATTCTGGATGGAACTGGACTCCTTCTATTAGATACTGCTTGTGGGACACACCCATTACCTCACCATCATCCTCTGCTATTGCTGTGATCTTTAAAACATCTGGTATGATCGTTTTATCACCCACCAAGGAATGATATCGCGTAGCTCGGAATGGGTTTTGCACACCAGAAAACAAAGAGTCCGAATAATGCTTGATTTGACTCGTCTTTCCATGCCTGACACACCCTGCATTGACTACCTTGCCGCCAAATTCGTGAATTATGCCCTGGTGTCCAAGGCAAATCCCAAGAATTGGCGTGGTTGGGCCCAAATCCCTGATTACTGCAGAGCATACACCAAAGTATCGTTTGTCCTCCGGTGTACCAGGGCCTGGAGAAATTATTATTGCATCATAGTTTTTTTGTTTGATTTGTTCTAATGTGATCTTGTCGTTGCGAATCACATCGGATTCCACTCCAAGCTCGCCAAGTAATTGTGCAATATTGTATGTGAATGAATCATAATTATCTATGATTAGGAATTTCATTTTGTTGCCTCCCTTAATGCTGAGATCATTGCGTTTACCTTGTGTTCAGTTTCCTTGAATTCGCCTTCCGGTGTGGAATCCATAACGATTCCTGCGCCTGCTTGTGCAAATCCTGAATTGCCATCAAAGAAGATACTTCTAATGGCTATTGCAAAATCACAACATCCATTATTTGAGAAATAACCAACGGCGCCTGCATATTGCTCTCTAATGTTCGGCTCTAGTTCATTGATTATCTCCATTGCTCTAACCTTTGGAGCGCCAGTTACTGTTCCTGCCGGAAAGACAGCTTCGAATGCAGAGAACATGTCGTGCTTCTCATCTAATGTTCCAACCACATGAGTTACAATGTGCTGTACATGCGAGAATCGTTTTACCTGCATTAGTTCGGTTACATGGACAGTACCATATTTGCAGACACGTCCCACATCATTTCGCCCAAGGTCAACTAGCATGGTGTGTTCGGCAATCTCTTTTTCGTCGGATAGTAGTTCTTGCTCTAGTTGCTTGTTTTTTACCTCGTCGTCGGTTATCTTCCTCGTTCCGGCAATTGGGAATGTTTCTACCTGTTTTCCTGTGACGCGGACCAACATTTCAGGTGAGCATCCAATGTATGTCTTTTTGCCGAATTTCATGTGGTATAGATATGGCGAAGGATTAAGCGCACGCAATTCTTTGTATACTCTGAGAAAATCACCCTCTGCTGAAAAGTTGAATCGCCTTGATAAGACCACTTGGAAGATATCTCCAGAATGCAAGTATTTTTTTGCCTGATTCACCATTTCTGAGAATTGTATTTCATTCAAGTTTGGAGTAATGTTTGATAGGGTAATTTTACCGAATTTTCTCTCTGATTGTTTTATCTGGCTGATTCTGTTCTCATCATAATAAAAGTACAGAGACTGTTTTGTCTTGTTATCATATAGGATGCCATCTTGGTATATGCCGAACTCAATTAATGGTTTGGAGTTGTCTTTGATTGGGATGTTTTCGTACAGTTTTATTGCGTCATAATTTATGATTCCGACTGCTCCGCCCAAATATCGGTGGGACTGATTTGTCGTTTCTGCAATAAATGATTTTAGCTCGGCCACTGGATCTTTGGTTGGAATGTTTTTGGTGGTGCCATCCTTGTATGATAAAATGATCCTATCTGCAAAGCCTTGGAGGATTATTTTTGGATCAAAGCCAATGATGGATGTTTCAGCTAATTCCTCAGGTCCCGTTAGTGATTCAAACAAAAATGTGTGATTATAATGTGATTCCAGTCGAGAATAGATTTCAAATTGAGTGCCAGGTAAGCTTAGGGGTATTACTGTAGGATTGGAGTTACCAAAGGTGGCCACCCATGATATTGTACCTCCGTGTGGCATATTTAATGAGTTCGAGGGCGTGAATCTGGTAATTTTTGCAAAAAATCACACTAAATTACACATCATTGGGCTCAAATTTTGTAAGAATTACGGTATGGTACGGTACCTTTATATGCGATCTTGTGGTATGATACCCCATGAGTCAGATGCTTGCAAAACCAAAATCACATGTATTGTATTCAGAGATGTATTTTGGTAAACCACAAATCCGCCTGAGAAGCTCGGCAACCGAGGTCGTATGCCAACTGTGCAAAACAGAGCTCAGAGAGGGAATTGGAATCACTGCAAAACGGATGGGTGATAGAATCGTCTTTGTTTGTAGCGAGCATGGATTTTAGAATTATACCAAAACTGATAAAGCTCGACTAGGCGCATTATTCCATGACGAATTTTGTCCACGAACCCTACAAAACAATCCACATCCGTGACATCATAAAGCTAAGTTTGGATGATCTGATCAGCATGATTTCATCACTTGAAGCTGCCAATGCATATTGGACAGACGGTGTACTTTTTGTCAGCTTTGCAATTGCGGAATCTGATGATCTGGGCAAAAAAGAGATCGAGGGCGAAACATATCTGGATAAAATTGTATTTTGCAAATATGACAAATATACCAAGACTGCAAAATCATCCACCAATCTTGAAATCAACGTGCTAAATGTGCAAAAAAGCCACCTATATCGTGACTTGATAGTATGGCTCAAAAAACAACAATCGTGGAATGAATAATGAGCATTTCCAACCCCAATTATAATTCAACAGATGAGAAAATCACCAAATCAAATATTCCAATTGATGATCTAATTGCGTATTTTCGAGTAAAGTGCAGTGCTTGTGGTCATCATAGAATAATGCATGATGCTTCTGGG
>JAKAJY010000112.1:15654-16776 GCA_021824845.1 archaeon | reverse complement strand
AAACTTCCTATTACGCGTGCGGTTTTACCACGAGTTAATTCTAAAATGTCCGGGTTTTTCTTTTGAGGCATCACACTTGATGGTGATGAGAACTGATCAGATAGTTCTACAAACGAAAACTCTGATGTGGACCAAATCACAAGATCCTCTGCAATCCTGGAAAGATTAGTCATTAGTATGGCAATGTGTCCCACATATTCCGCTACAACATCCCTATTACTTGTGGCATCAATGGAGTTTTCCACTATATCAGAAAATCCAAGCATCTTTGCGGTGCTGTTTCGGTTTATTGGAAGACTAGTTCCACCAATAGGCCCTGCCCCAAGTGGAGAGTGATTCACTCGTTCAAACGTATCATATAGTCGCTCAAAGTCCCGCAATAATGCATCAGAGTATGATATCAAAAAGTGAGAAAATGTTCCAATTTGCGCCTGTTGCAAGTGTGTATACAATGGCATTGCAGTAGCGGTATGTTTTTCTGCCAGTACAACCAGTGTTTCCACCATATCCAAAATACAGGTACAGACAACATTGATGTCATCACGTATTTTCATGCGTAAATCTAGTGCAACTTGGTCATTTCTTGACCTAGCTGTATGCATTTTGCCACCGGCCTCCAGTCCTGTCTTTTTGATGACCATTGTTTCAATTAGTTCATGAATGTCTTCTGCAGAAGATTTTGCCGATAGGTTTTCTTTTTTTATTTTTTCCAGTGCAGATAGAATTTTTTTTACTTCGGCCCGACTCAAAATTTTATTTTCATATAACATGATAGAGTGAGCCTGACTTCCAACAATGTCATACAATGCAATTTCAGAGTCATCGGAAATTGATGAAACGTAATCAAGTGTGTGCTCGTCTAGATTCTTCTCAAGTCGAGATCTATACATTCTCAACTAGGGATTATAATGGTTATATATAGCATAGACGATTTGCCGGTATGTCACAAGATCTGCAAGAGCTAAGAAGAAAAATCTTTGACGAGTTATCCGGAATAGTTGATCCAGAGATAAACACTTCAATTACAGATCTAGAACTAGTAGACAACGTAGACATTGCAGGTTCTGCAGTTAAAGTTGACCTGCACCTTACCAGCCCCTTTTGTCCAGCAGTGTTTGGATT